>CAZHCY010000016.1:0-16392 GCA_964531185.1 uncultured Desulfovibrionales bacterium
TTCTGGACAGGGCTTTGTCTTTTTCGAAGTAATTCTTGTATTCTTCATAGGTGGTGGAGCCGATGCAGCGGATTTCTCCTGAGGCCAGAACCGGCTTGAGGATGTTGGAAGCATCCATGGAACCGCCGCTGGTGGCTCCGGCCCCCACTATGGTGTGGATTTCGTCTATGAACAGGACAGCCCCTTTGATGTTTTTCAGTTCGCTGACCACTCCTTTGAGCCTGGCTTCAAAGTCGCCTCTGAATTTGGTGCCGGCCAGAAGAGCGCCCATGTCCAGGGCGTAAATGGACGTGCCCAGAAAGGATTCAGGGACCTGTTTGGTGGAAATATGCAGAGCCAGGCCTTCGGCCATGGCTGTTTTGCCCACTCCGGGGTCGCCCACAAAGATGGGATTGTTCTTCCTGCGGCGCAAAAGCACCTGGATTACTCTCTTCATTTCAGTTTCCCGGCCCACCAGAGGATCAATAAGACCCTGATCAGCTTTTTCCACCAGGTTTTCAGTGTATTTGGCCAGAAAACTCTTGTCTGATTTTTCCCTGGGCCTGCACCCGGGACAGGAGGACCCGGGCTGGTCGCTTTCCATGTCATGGGATATGTATTCAAGGATATCCAGCCTGGTCAGCCCCTGGGTGCGCAGATAATAGACAGCAAAGGCGTCCTCTTCTTCAAACATGACCGCCAGCAGGTCACCGGCCTGGATCATGTTCTTGCCCGAGGCCTGAACATGTCCCAGGGCCTTGTGCATAACCCTCTGGACGCCGATGGTCTGGACTATTTCCCTGTCTCCTGAAGGAGGAAGGACCTCCATATGATCAAGAAAAAATCTTTCCAGCTGGTTTTTCAGCTTGAACAGGTCTGCCCCGCATCCGGAGAGCACCTCCTTGCCCTTGTCATCCAGCAGATAGGCGTAAAGTATATGTTCCAGGGTCAGGTATTCATGGTGCCTGACCTTGACCTCTCGAATGGCCCTGGCAATGATCCTTTCCATTTCCTTACTTAGCATTTATACCTCTTCCATTGTGCATTTGAGGGGATAACCTTCTTCCCTGGCCATATTTCTGACCTTGACAACCTTGGTTTCAGCCACTTCAGCTGTGTATATTCCGCATACGCCCACACCGTTTTTGTGCACGTTCATCATTATCTGCACTGCTTCACCTTCGGTTTTGTTGAAAACTTTTTTCAGTACATGAACCACAAAATCCATGGTTGTATAATCATCATTGTGCAGAAGTACCTTGAACCGTCCGGGCTCGCACAGATCTTCATCGGCGAATGGCAGATGCTGAGTGCTGATGTCGGTGTATTCTTTGCTCATGGTTGCAAATGTTAATATTTTTCAGAGAAAAGTCAATCTTGTGCCCTGATAAACAAGGACTGGATCCTGAACTGGATGGTTCTGGTTCAGACCAGAAGACCTCTGCAGTCCAGTGAAAAGGTAAGAGCCAGGTTCAGAGGTTCTGGCTGTCTGGGGGTCAGCTGAAATTCGGCGCTGGGATGGATCCCGGGGAGTTCACAGACAAAGCCGGCTGGCTCTAAAACTTCCCAACAGGAAAGTGCCAGGGCAAGACAACAGGCTTGACCTGCATCCCCGGGCTTTTACACCAGAAAAACACTGCTACCCATGACCCGGAAGGGAAAATGTCCGGACGGACCGGACCAGATGCTGAGTTTTTTAAAGACTTTTTGTTTTCCTACTGGTCATGCTTATGATCATGATAAATGATCCGGCCTGTTTCCGGATCGTGTTCATGATCATGTTCATGAGGATGAGAATGGGTCCTGTCCCCATGGGTATGTTCATGGTCGTGAACAAATTTCTGATGCCTGGATTCCTTTTTGTCGCCGCATCCGCAATCATTGCACATGGTTTTTCTCCTTGGTTTGCAGGTTAATGGTTAAAGATGAAGGAACATGCCCGCACATCAGGGAATAACCTTGACTTCCTGCAGGGCCTCCATGATTTTGTTCCTGGAAAAGGGTTTGGTGATATAAGCATCAGCCTGACCGCTGGTAAAAGCTTCAGTAACATTTCCAGGATCAGTGAGGGCAGTGGTCATTATGGCCCGGATTTCCTGCCCTTCTGGAATGTTTTCCCTGGCCTCAATTTCCCGGATAGCCATAAGCGCGCTTTGCCCGTCCATGACCGGCATCATGATATCCAGCAGGATCAGCTGGTAGGGATTATTGTCCTTCAGGGCCTGCTTGAATTTGTCCACTGCCTCCAGGCCGTTTTCTGCAGTATCGCATTCAAACTGGTTGCTCAGGATCTTACTCAAAACCATCCGGCTGGTCATGTCGTCTTCTACAATAAGGACCCGCATGAGTTCCTCCGCATTGATTGATAACCCTGCAAAAAGTCATATGGCAACAGTTCAGCCCTTTTCAAGGAAAGCAAGGCTCCCCAGCGCTTGTTTTTTGATTGATGTAAACACAGACTTGGAAAAACAGGCGCAGGCAGAGCCGGTCCCCCTCCGGGCGCCGCCTCCTGGCAGGGAACCGTGCCTCATGCAAATGGCTGAACTGTTACGTCATATCCCCCAAAACAGGAGATGTTCCTTTTCCAATCACTTGAAAAAACTGGATTCCGGCTCCTGGTTCATGCCCGGGACAGGCTTTGCCGGGATGACCAATTGCCATACTGCTCGATTTTTTGCAGGGACACCTTTGTTCTTTGATTCAGCGCTTATGTTGAAGTTTTTTGCTGCTGGGATTTGCCTGCAAAAAGTCGGGAATTGCAGAATCCATCAAAAAACTTTTCCATAAGTCTTTGTTTTTACTGACCCCTGACACCTGTTTCCTGACTCCTTTGACAGCAAAAAAGGAATTTTTGCTGTGGAATCTGTTAGGGTTTCCGGGATATTCTGTCCGGGTTGCTCAAATGGTTCAGGGCATTGATTTTATTCTTGGCAGGAAAGTACAGTCAGCCATGCCGTGAACCAGGCAAACAATCAGATCAGATCCCTTAAATGCCCGTCCTGGTTAAAGTCCTGAGAAGAGTTGTTCAGAGTCCAGGTGCCTGAGACCTGATAAGCGGAAGCCGCAGGACTGCTCCAGTTGAGTTCCACCTGACCGGCGCACTGAAAATCCATGTCTCCAGTCCCTTGAAGCTGATCAATCTGTAAAATATTTTTGCTCAGTTTTGCTGAAATGTCCAGAGTTTCCAGCTTCCCAGGAATATCCGGCCACTGCAGTTCCTGAGCCTTGACGCTCAGCTCTCCCTGCCGGGGCGGCCGGCTGAAACTGTCAAAAACCAGAAACAGGTCCGCGTCTATCTGTCCAGAAGCAGTAAACTGATCCAGAACATGCTCAAGGTTTAGTCCGCCCCGGGCGGTTATCCTTCCGGAAGGATAAACATCAAGCAAAAGAGTGTCAGCATTTTTGAGTTCAGCCCGGATCAAAGGATTCAGGCCAAGACTGATGAGCATTTCTGTAAAATAAAGGGAATGCCCGTGGATGGTTATATGGACATTCCTGAGCAGGACTTCAGTCCATGAGGCCCTGTCCATGACCTGGCCGGAAACCTGTGCAGGCCCGGACTGCCCGGCATAAGACAAAACCTGGGTCCAGAATATATGCCTGGGAAAAAACAGAACCAGACCCAGCACCATTCCAGCTGTAAACAATATTATCTTTAACGCAATTTTCATGTCTGGTCCATACCTGAGAAAAAATTAACCTGGTCATCCAGGCCGGGACCCGGTCTTGTCATCTCTGCCCTGGAAGAATCAGCGGCTGAGGACCAGGTTGAGATCAGCCAGTTTTTGGTTGTCCCTGCTTTTGCTGATGCTGCCTGAGACAATGAACAGCCCTGTCTGATCCCCAAGGCCCTGAAAAAAAGCCAGCATCTGGATTAGGTTCAGGTTCTGCAGAAATATTTTGACTCCCTGGCTTTCCCGGTCTGAACCCACCGGAGCAATGGAGACCAGCCTGGACTGAAGGTCAACATCCCGGACAAGCTGCTGCACAGCAGTCATGGCTGATAAATCAGACCAATCCTCCTGGCGGGACTTCTGTCCAGCCAGGATCTTTTCCACCAGGGGAAGGACCTGCTGGTGTCTGGAAGCCAGAGTCTGGATTTTCCGGCGGTTGTCCAGAACAGACTGCTGGATCTGCCACCAGACAGTGACCGGGATGAGTACGGCCAGCACAGGCAAAATCCAGATCATACCCCTGTTCAGGCCTGAAATGCCCCGGGGCAGGGACAGGATTCTTTGATAAAGTTTTTTCCAGGGGCTCATGGCTCTTTGGTGAAGCTGAACACGGTTTCCACCAGATTGTCTCTGGAGTCGGCCTGTTCAAGGGTGAAGTTGTATTTTGGGGCCCGGGACAGTTGCTGGAGCATTTTCTCCATGTCCTGGTAGGACTCAAAACCAGCGGTGACGGTCCCGGAATCCAGATTCAGCGACAGACTCCTGACCTGCATGCTTTCCGGGGCAGACCGGCTCAGAACGGCCAGCAGGTCCAGAGGATCAATGCCTGTGGTCTGCCGGCCTGGTCCCTGATCAGCCTGGTACAGCAGCAGGCCGTAAGGATCAGGGCCGTAGTCCGGCCCCAGGGCCCGGGTATAAAGTGATTCCAGCCGCTTCTGCCAGTTTTCCGCTGTCTGGCCGGTGCGGTACAGGCGGAAAAGATCTCCGGCGCAGAACAAAAGACCGCTTAAAAGCAGCACGCCTGCTGCCTTAAGGATAAAAAAAGATTTCTGCCTGCCTTTTTCCAGCTCCTGCAGGGGAAGATTGAAGGACCGCCATGATCCGGACCTGCTGCTTAGACACTGCAGCAGCTTGTCCAGGCTCAGCTCTGGTGCCTGGCTCTGGTCCGGTCCAGGAGCTGAGTTTGATTGCTGCCCTGGAAACTGCAGATATTCCAGGCCGGTCTGCTGGACATGGATCCAGGAATCACCGGGATTGTTCAGGGTCCAGGAGGAAAGGCCGTGAATATCCTGCAGGGCAAGGCTTAAAATTAAAGGCGTGGTCACTGCCCTGCACCTGGTCAGAAGGTTCAGGTTGTCCCGGATGTAAGTGCTGAGTTCAGAACTGCTGATACACCCAAGAATATGCCTGCCTGTGTCCAGGATCATGGTCTGTTGCGCCGGCTCAGGATCAGGGAAAATATGCCTCAGTCTGAGCTCCTCAGCCTGTCTGAGCCTGCGGCGGTTTTTGCCCTGCAGCTCTGCAGGCAGGTGGCAGAAGAAAAACCGGTCCGGCAGAAGGGCCAGGACTGGAAGCCCGCCCTGTGACGAAGGGTCTGCATGGGTCATGCCCTGGCTGGTGCACAGGTGCCACCGGGGTGTATCACCTGAAAAGTTCAGGCACAGGAATTTCCTTTGTCCTATGAGATCAGACAGGTTCATTGGGTTTTGGCCTCAAGAATGTCCGCAGCCAGTACTTCAGGCGTTTTTTCAGAGTCATAGATGTCCATCCGGGCAATGTATCGTCTTTTTTCGTACCATGAGCCCTGACGGACCTCAATAATGATTTCAAAGTATTCCGGGTCAAGATGGATATAAGGGAGGACAGTGCTGTATGTGCGCGCGTCCAGCCCGATTTCAGAGAGGAGTTGATTGGGATGGGTAAAGGGTTTGGTCTGTCTGAAAGCGGATATCTTTTCCCAGTACGGCTCCAGCTCAGGCAGCAGGGCCAGTACTGTTTCCCGGCCGGCAAAGTCCAGGCTGATTCCAGTCTCCCTGCCCCAGATGGTGAAGGTGCTGCTTACCCAGCCGGGGTCCACCCCTTGAAAACCAGGAACCAGAAGCAGTTCTTCAGGTCTGCTCAAAGGGCGCAAAGGCAGGTCATACGGGGTGTTGCTGAGCTTTTGGTCCCAATGAGAAGGATTCCATTCCTGATTTTGGGGGTCAAAGCCAATCCAGTCCAGCAGGTTCTGCATTTCCTGTTCACCAAGCTCAATGGACTGAACCAGGGATAAAACCGCCCGGCGGATCCTTTGCCCCTGCTCCCCAGACCGGGAAAGGGGGCGCAGATTCAGCCTGGAGCTGCAGGGCAAAATGGTGATGGAAAGATCCTGGTGATTGTAGACCGGGTCCTGCAGAATACTGCTGTCCTGCTGTTCAGACCGGCTGGCAAGGATGTTCAAAGCCAGGTCAAGCCCTTGATCCGCCCTGATGTCTGCCTGGTATTCCTGCAAAAGTATGGTGGATGCTGAAAAATGATGGGCAAGTCTTGCAGAAATGTCCACCACCAGGGCTGTCAGACTTAACAGGACCACCAGCACAAAGAAAAGGGCTGCGCCTGTCTGGTCCGGATACTCCGGTTCAGCCGGGGCAGAATCAGAATCAAGCCGGGGTCCGGATCCAGGCTGGGTGTTTACCCTGAAACAGCACTGAGCCGGCTGCATCATATCTCCGGCTGGACCCCAGGCCCGGTCTGGGAGGGAATGTTTTCAATGAGCCTTGCCCGGCCATGACCGGTCAGAGTCAATGAAAGGGCCAGGGCATCGGGTGCCGGGCGGTCTTTATCCATGTTCCACAGGCTGTGTTCAATCCATTGATCTGTTTTACGGGAATAAAAGGAAAGTTCCCAGGCCTGAAGCCTCCGGCTCAGCACCTGCCCGGCAGAGTAGTCAAGGTCAGGATTTTCTTCCCTGCGGATTATCTTTTCCCGGTCAAAGATCCATTCCACCTCCACCGGAATGGGGGCTGACCTGAGGAGATTGTGGGTAGTGGTCAGTTTGAAGCCGCTGCTGGTGGACACAATATCAGAACCCCATTTCCTGCTTTTAATGTCTCTGTGCAGAAGCCTTCTCAAGCTGATCAGAGGTTTGTGCTGCTCAGCTTCCAGGACAAGAGCTTCTCCGGAAACAAGCCCCTGGTTCAGGGCTGAAGAAACCATGGCAGCCAGAATGGCGGCCAGGGTCAGGGCTACCACCATTTCCACCAGAGTAAAGCCTGAAGCCTGCCTGTTCATGGAACCACCGGCCAGGTCCATCTTATTTCCTGATTTTCCCATGCAGTTATCAGTTCCACCTGTTTCAGATCTGAGCTGTCCTGGTTCAGAACTGCCCGCCAGCGCAGTTTTTCCCGGTCCAAAGAGACCGGTCTGGTTCCCGGGGCATCAGTAAGCCTGTTAGGCCCCTGTTCAGCCATGAGCTCCTGGACCAGGTTGATGCTCTTCCAGGCCAGCCGGTTATGAGCGGCAAGATTCAGGGTATGGTTCTGCAGGCGGAAGACACCGTGGATCAATACAGCTGCCACCAGAATGGCCATTAAGAGTTCCACCAGAGAAAAACCCGAGTTGCGGGAAATGTTCATGTTTAAGCCTGGGTTAAAAGCTTGACCGGGTTGGGGCTGGATTATTCAGGCCTGAAGATGCGGGCGGTCAGCGGTCTGGAAAAAAAGCTCTCTCCATTTATGAGCCTGAACTGCAGTTCATCCATGTGTCCGGACGGGTAAACCCTGAAACCGGCCGGTCTGCTGTGCAGGGGACTGCCGTTGAGCTTGAGGCTGGACAGCCTGGCCGGCAGCTTTTCACTGACTTCCTCCCACTGCAGCAGATCCCCGGGCAAAGGAAAAACTATTTGCTGGGCCTGTCCTGACTGGATTGCCTGTTTCTGGGCCTCAATCAGCAGGCGGTTCACCCGGACCACAAAGTCCTGATCAGATCCTCCGGGATCCAGAGAGGGCAGCAGAGCAAACCAGCCCACTGCCATGACGGCCATGACCACCAGGGTTTCCGCCAGGGTCAGGCCGGACTGGTTCACTGGTTCTGCTCCCAGCTGTTGATATCCTCATTGAAGCCTGAGCCGCCTTCCTGCCCGTCAGCGCCCAGGCTGATGATTTCATAGTCCCGGCCGTTTTGACCGGGAGATCTGTAAATATAATGGTTGCCCCAGGGATCCCGGGGCAGAGACGAAGTTTCCAGATAACCACCCGAGCGCCAGCTGCGAGGCAGGGGGGAAATGTCCGGTTTTTTGACCAGTGCCTCAAGCCCCTGCCTGGTGGTGGGGTACATGCCGTTGTCCAGACGGTAAAAGCGCAGGGCGGATTCAATGGTGCTCATGTCCATTCTGGCCCTGGTCACCCGGGCTTCATCCGGCCGGTCCATTATTCTGGGTACCAGGATTCCGGCCAGAAGCCCCAGAATAACCACTACAATCATAAGCTCCACCAGGCTGAACCCGGATGTTTTTGTACTTTTCATGAACTTGTCCTTGGAAGAATCCGGGCCGGCTTTTCTGGCACCTCAGGCAGCCGGGCTGCATAAGATAATTGGCCGCGGTTTTGCCTTTTTTAAGGAAAGCAAGGCGCCCCGGCGCCTGTTTTCTGTTGATGTAGGCATCCCGCCCGGGCGCACCCGGGGGAGTATTATGCGTTATTGACAACCAGGCCGGGGACAGCCCCCAGGCCAGGGTCAGTCCATGTGCCCCATGCTGATGGCTGAACTGTTGCGGTGATTCTTAATCAGCCCGGATGTTTTGCCACAGAGGCGGATTTCCTGCCCTTATGTTTTTGCGCACCGGCAGCCGTCCGGGAAAACCCATGGGCTCCAGGCCGGGATTGGGGCTCCACCACAGATAAAAGCCTGAATCAGGAACCTGTCTGGCCCAGAGCACATACTGGTCAGTGACCTTGACCGGATCGGCCAGGGTGTATTCATTTCCCTGCCAGTTAAAGCTGAAGCTGCTGGAAAGGGAAAGATTTCTGAAATAAAGTTCTTCAGACGGCTTGTCCAGCATAACTCCGCTTTGGGCCTGATAATATCGTTTTTCCTGATCCAGATCCCTGACCAGAATAATTCCCTGCTGGTCATTGACCTGGACCTTAAGTTCAGGTTCATTGGGAATAATTTTCTTGACCATCCTTTTCCGGGGATGAACAAAATAGAGGACTTTGTCTTCAACAACGAACAGACCCAGGTCCTCAGGGGGCGTGGATATTTTGCTTTTACTGATGTCCCAGACGGTCTGGGATTCCAGGCCCAGATCATATATCAGCCTGGATCCGGAAAACAACCCCTTGCTGAAAGGACCGCCCGGGATGAGGACCTGGTCCAGGAGTTCAAACCCGGGCATGGTCCACATGGTCAGCCAGCCTGCGGCATCGGCCAGCATGAGTACATTTCTTCCAGGAGTAAAAGTCAGATCCAGAGGTTCATAGCGCAGGGTTTCCTGATGAACCGGTTCCTGATTCAGGGCGCCGGTTAAAATCCTTCTTCCGGCATCCACCACCACCAGCTGACCGGTCTTTTCGGAAAGAGAGGCCAGGACCGGCCGGCCTGTTATTTCAGGACCTCTGGCAGCAGCGCATCTGTTGAGATCAAAAAGATAAAGGGTCGGGCTGCTCTGGCCTGCGGCCAGCAGATACGGAGAATCGCCTTTCCACCAGATATGCGTCACCTGTTCCCTGTCAGGCAGGCCTGTCACAGCACAGGGGTATGAGCTCCAGATGCGGATGTTTCCATTTTCATATCCGGCAGCCAGATAATCAGCACCGCCGCTCAGGGCTGTTACCCCGGACTGAAGAATAAGGACCGGGTTTTCCAGGGCAGTCAGGACAGGATCTGTCTGGCGGGGATTATCAGGCTCCTTGAGCAGGGTACTCAGGGAAGTGTACTGCCTGGACAGGGTTTCATGGACAAGGGTCTGAAAATCCCGGGAAGGCCCGAAGGGCTGTTCCGGGGTCAGCACGGGCTCAGGTGCGGAGTCCGGGAGCTGCGGCCCGGGCGCGCAGGAAGCGCACAGTCCGGCCGCCAGAACAAGCAGCAGCAGAGCATATACATTAAACATGATGGACCATAAGATATAAAATCCCCATGAGCACTGGCTGATGGAACATATATATCAGCAGGCTGTTTTGTCCGGCCAGGGTCAGCAGCCGGGTTCCGGGAATGGACAGCCAGTGCCTGAGACTCAGGTTTTTCTGCTGGATGATATTGCCGCCTGGAAACATGCCCAGGAGAAAAACACCCAGCCAGGGAAACAGGGGCACATAGTCCTCAGTGACCGGTTTGACTGGAGAAAATCCAATCCAGTTCAGCCATTTGGCATTGAAAAGGCTGAACTCAAAACTGATGCCGATCCAGATGCATATAAAGCCGGCCATGATGTTGACCGCCTGAAATCTGGCCAGGAAGAAGCAAAGGATCCTGGCCGTCAGGATAAAGTGCAGCACACCGAAATAGATCCAGGAATCAGGAAAAACAAGCCAGGTGGCTGCGCTGACAGTGAGAGCTGATAAGGCCAGCCATTTCTGACGTTTCAAATGCCGGCTGAAGGTCAGGGGCCTTTGCATGGACAGTTTAAGGCTTATGCCGGCAATGAGAATAAAAGAGCCGACTATGAAGTTTCTAAAGCCGGTCCAGAACGGGTCCTGCCGCATGTCCAGGTGCATGACTTTGAAAAAATCCAGATCATAAGCCAGATGAAAACCCATCATCAGTACAAGGGCCAGTCCTCTGGCCGCGTCCAGGGCCTGAATCCTGGCAGGGGCCTGTGGATCATCTGGCCTGACCATAATTTATTCCGGAAGTCAGGTCAAAAACCGGTCCCATGACAGCAAGCACAAATAGAGCCACCATGATGCCCAGCACAAGAATAAGCAGGGGTTCGGCCAGGGCCATGAGTCTTCTCAAGGTGTTTTCCACCTGGTTTTCCAGGATTGTGCCCAGCCTGTCCAGAAACTCAGGGAGCTGTCCGGATTTCTGCCCTGCAGCCAGGGCAGTAAGGTACATGGCCGGGAAAATGCCCCGGCCTTCCAGAACCGCATCCAGGGATCTGCCTGCAGCCACATCCAGGGAAGCCTGATGAATGTGATTTCTGAAAAAAAGAGAATTAACCCCTGTGGAAGCGCCCTGCATGGCCTGAACCAGAGATATTCCGGCCTTGAGCTCAAAGGACAGCAGGCTTGAAAATCTGGCCAGGATGCTGTTGCGGACCAAAGGTACTTTCCAGAGTATTGTTTCCAGCCAGTACCTGAAGGGGCGGTTCTTTTTCAGACCAAACCAGAACGCTGTTCCGGCTGCCAGCAAAATTAAGGGCAGGATAATGCCGTAAGCATCCATCCATTGCCCCAGAGTTAGAAGGAATCTGGTCCCTGCCGGCAATGTCTGGTTGCCGGCCCGGACAATATCAGCCACACCGGGCAGGACTGCAGTAAGCAGAAAAAAGACCGCACCCATGCCTATGATAAAGACCACCAGAGGATACGATGCTGCTGTAATCAGCCTGGCTGTGCTTTGACGGCGGTGCTCCTCATAACCGGCTATTTTCTCAAGTATTTCTCCCAGCCTGCCGGTGTGTTCAGCAATGCGGATCATGTTCACATAGGCCGGGGAAAAGTATCCTGAATGCCGCTCAAGGGAGCTGGAAAAACTGGTCCCGGCTTCAACGCTGTCCTTGATGTCCACCCACAGCCTGGAAGCCCGGGACCGGGACATGCGGCTCAGCAGGTCCAGGCTGAAGGTCAGGGAGGCTCCTCCCTGAAGCATCATGCCCAGATAATAAAAAGCCTCCTCCAGCCTGACTCTGGGGGCAAAACTCAGCCTGCCCAGCAGCCTGTCTCTGGAGACCGGGTTTCTGGCCCGTACTTTATCCAGCAGGACCGGAACCAGACCGCGATTCTCCAGCTCCTGGAAAGCGCTGGTCCGGCTTTCTGAATCCAGGTGTCCCTTTTTGGTTCTGCCCTGCTGGTCCAGGGCCTGATAGCGGTAGGTGGGCATGGCAATCAATTTTATCCAGGACTGGCAGGTATTTTTAAAGCATTTGCCGCCATGATCAGAACCTGGTTACCCTGAGTACTTCTTCAATGGTGGTGTTCCCGGAACGGACAAGGTCCAGCCCGTGTTCCAACATGGTGCTGAGCCCCAGGGAGCGGGCATGCTCCCGGATGCGGTCAGCCGAGGCCTTCTGGACCATAAGGGCCCGCAAAGATTCTGTTGCAGGCATGAATTCGTAGATCCCCTGTCTACCCTGGCTGCCTGTTCCCAGACACTGGTCACAGCCTGTGGACCTGGTCTGCCGGGTGAAATCAGCGGCCCGGTCCCTGAGAAGGCTTAAGGTGGCCGGGCTTACCTCTTCCCGGGCTGCGCAGTGTGGACAGTTGAGCCTGACCAGCCTCTGGGCCAGGACCATGATCAGGGATGAAGCCAGAAGAAACGGCTCCACTCCCATCTCCAGCAGCCGGGCAACAGCTGTGGGCGCATCATTGGTATGCAGGGTGGCCAGAACCAGATGTCCGGTAAGGGAAGCCTGAACAGCAGCGGACACGGTTTCTTTGTCCCTGATCTCGCCTATGAGGATAATATCCGGATCCTGACGCAGGAAACTCCGGACTGCTCCGGCAAAGGTCACTCCAGCGGCCCGGTTTACCTGGACCTGGTTCACCCCGGACAGATGATATTCCACTGGATCTTCCACAGTCATGATATTCAGGGATTCATCCAGCAGTTCTGAAAGGGCTGCATACAGGGTGGTGGTTTTGCCGCTGCCGGTGGGACCGGTGACCAGGATGATTCCGTATGGAGAAGAGATGGATTCCCGAAGCAGGGATATGTCCTGGTCTTTGATTCCCAGTCTGGACAGGGGGAGGATGTTTCTGGTCCTGTCCAGGATTCTCAGCACCGCCTTTTCTCCGTTGAGAGTGGGCATGGTTGAAACTCGAAGATCAATGTTCCTGTTGCCTACTCTGACCTGAAATCTTCCGTCCTGGGGGGTTCTTGTTTCAGAAACATCCATGTGGGCCATAACTTTGATTCTGGCCAGGACAGAGGATTTTATTCCCTGGTCAAGACTGCGTACAGTCTGCAGGCGGCCGTCAATGCGGTAGCGGATGAGAAATTCCTGATCCCGGCTTTCAAAATGGATGTCGCTGGCGCCTCTGGAGATGGCCATGTGCATGGCCTTGTTCACCAGCCTGACAATGGGTGCGTCCTGGTGGGACCAGCCCAAAAGATCCTTTCCCAGGTCATGGTCCTGGTGGGCATTTTCCTTCTGGTGACTGTCGCTTTCCCGGTCATCCTCCCACAAAGAGAGGGCTTGCTCCAGGAAAGAATAGAACTGCTCCTGGTCAGTGGAAAGGATATTGACCTGAAGCCCGAGTTTCCAGCCAAGATAATCCGCCTTGGACCTGGCATCCGGGTGTCTTAAAAGAACTGTCAAAAGGCCGTCCTGCATGTGCACAGGCAGAAAATCATTTCTTTGGGGAAAGGCAAGGTAGAGCTGGAAGGCTTGCCTGGGCACGGAATCAAGCTGAAAATCATTCATGGGCGTCAAGAGGCTGGTCAGAAAAGAACTGGTCCATGTCAAATTCAAAGGTTTGCAGGTTGTGGTCCTGGTCCCAGAATTCTTCAGTCAAAAGCTCCTGATGGTCCATTTGGGACTCGCGCATGCGCTTCATGCGGTCTCTGGTCAGGGTATCTGCCTGGTCAAGGGTTTCAATGATGCGGGCACTTAAAAAGACCATTAATGTTGTTTTGGGAGCGGTGAGCTCCTGACGCCGGAAGAGCCAGCCCAGTCCGGGAATGGCAGAAAGCCCGGGAACCGCTTGTCTGGTTTGAGTAAAGGCATTTTCAATGAGTCCGGATATTACCATGGTGGAACCGCTGGGAAGCTGAACATTGGTCCGGGTGTTGCGGTTCATGGTGATGGGAGCAATGGCTTTATGGCTTTTGTCCAGGAGGGTTTTGACCTCCTGCTCCACCTCCATGCGGATCATGCTGTCCTGGGAGTTGATAATGGGGGTAACCAGCAGCCTGATGCCCACATCCCGGTAATCAAAATTCTGAACAACATTATTCTGGGGGTCAATTCTTTCGCTCACCAGATAAGGTCTGTTCTGACCAATGAATATTTCAGCTTCGGAATTGTCAAGAGTCATTATCTGAGGAGTGGACAGGATGTTGAAATCAGTGGCTGATTTGAGGAAATTGACCAATGCCCCAAGGGTGGAGAATTTTTGCCCGGCATAGGTGACAGTATTGCCCAGGGCGCCGATGGAAAACCCTCCCGGAGCCACTGGGGGGGCCGGTTTGGAGAGCAGAGGGCCGAGCTTTGAGTCAGGGGCCACAAAACCGCCGGTAATAATCCCGTCGCTTCCTCCTCCGCCTCCAAGCCACTCCACTCCAAAATCCTGACTGTGTTCAAGGGTGGTCTCCACTATGAGAGCTTCCACAAAGACCTGGGCCAGGGGCCGGTCCAGATGGGCCACCACCTGGTCCACCCGGTCAGCCATCTGCTTGGAGGCCATTACCATGACCGAATTGGTCTTTTTGTCTGCAGAAACCACAAAGTCTGCACTGGAAGATGCCTGTGCGTTTTCCTGATCCGCGGTCCGGCCGGGAGTCAGAAGCTGTCTTAAGGCTTCGGCTGCATCTTCGGCCCGGGCGTTGTTCAGGGCGTATATTTTGAGCCCGCTGGAATCCTCCGGAATTTCATCAAGGCCGGACACAATGGCTTTAACCGCATCAATCTGATTTTCGGACCCGGCAGCCATAATGGAGTTGGACCATTCCACAGGCAGAACCACTGGCGGATCCCCCAGCTGTCCGCGCTGGACAAGATCCTTATGAAGTTTATTAACCTTCTGGGCTACATGGCCGGCCTGGGCGTCATGAAGGCGGATCATGGCTGTATCCCACTCCGGCTCCAGATTTTCCAGGGCATGGAGAATTTCTGACAGCTTGGAAATGTTTTGTCTGGTATCCCGGATCAAAAGGGCTCTGGCCGGGGGTACTTCCTGAAGCTGTCCAGACCTGGAAATGAAAGGCTTAAGCATTGTGGATGCCTCGGCCATGGGGATGCGGGGACTGGTCTGGATGACAGTGGTGACCAGCTCATGCCGGTCTCCGTTATTATCTTCCAGGTCAAAGGGTTCATTGATATTTTGAGCTGCAGGACCGGGAAGAACATAATATATCCCTTCCCTGGAAATCAGGTCCAGGTTGTTTCCGGCCAGGATGCTTTCAAAGACAGCCAGAAGCTGAGGTTCACTCATGGGTTTCTGGGCCCGCAGGGTAACTGTGGATGATGGTATCTGGTCTTCCCGGAAGG
Organism: uncultured Desulfovibrionales bacterium; assembly: GCA_964531185.1. Classification (GTDB taxonomy): domain Bacteria; phylum Desulfobacterota; class Desulfovibrionia; order Desulfovibrionales; family Desulfonatronovibrionaceae; genus CAZHCY01. The sequence continues at coordinate 15,001 of CAZHCY010000016.1, forward strand.
CAATGCTGCGGCCGGTGAACCTGCTGACAAAGCCAATGAATTCCGTCAGGGGCACGCCGTCCAGATTGGCGGTCATTTGCTGTTCTGTCTCCGGTTCCTGAGCTGCTGCAAGCGCACTGGTAAAAGCCCAGAGGCACAGACAAAGCAAAAAAGCTGAACAGTTTTTGAGGTTCATGATGTTCATGGATTGGCGCAGTCCCCTATTTCAGACTCAATTTATTTCCACCTGGAAGCTCATGTTTTGCTCCTGCCTGAGAATGTCCATGGTCACCAGAGAGCTTCTGCTGAGCCTTGAGTATGCCTTGAGCAGTTTTTCAGGGCTGTTCACCGGAAGTCCGTCGATGCGCAGCAGCACATCGCCTGAGCGAAAGCCAAGGCGCTCCAGAAGGGAATCCGGCTGGACCGCGTTCATCTGAAATCCCCGGGCATTATCCCCATCCGGATAGGGACTGAATCTGGCCATCCTGAGGAGGCGGTTGGGATCGTTCAGAACAGGGGCCACCTGGCTGCGGGAAATGCTGGATGCAGATGATATTTCCCGGTTCCGGACCTGGTCTGCGCTGGATTGAAGCCTGTCTTCTTGTTCCTGCCACAGCCTGGTGGTCTCGGTTTTGGAAGCAGAACTCCAACTGGCTGAATCCGGTGACAGGTCAGTGAGTGTCCAGCCCAGCAGCTGTTCTCCAGCAGAGACCAGGTGATAGCCGCCTTCTGCAGAGACCAGGACCAGATTTTCAGAGCCTTTGAGGACAGCCAGAAGTGTCCAGTTCAAAGGTGATGAGCTTGCTGTGTGCTGCGGCCCGGCGGGGCCGGCAGGTGTTTCAAGCCTGAAAATATTGGCTTTAAGAATGGACTGCTGGTCTGCCCCGGCTGTTTGCGGTTCAGTTTTCCCGGAGGAAGCCGAAGACATGTATTTCATGTCTTGGGGCTGTCCGTCCAGGTATCCGGACAGCATGTAGGCAGCAGCCAGACCCAGAAGCACGGGCCAGAGCAGATAAATCTTCTGCAGTTGCTCAATTCTGAGGAAATTCAAGATGGTCAATGAGTATGTTTCCGGGCGCAGCCAAAAATCTGCAGGGCCCATGCGCCCTGTTCAGAGGCAGGTTTGAAAAGCCGCACTCAGGCAATATCTAAGGCAAAGGTCCTGGACTGGGGCCGCGGTTTTACTGTGATCAATGGACAGGAGATTAGTCCCTGGAGCAGATAAAATCAAGCTCTGCAAAGGGATAAATTGTGTTGACCGCAGTTGGATGATTTTTTATCAGACTTGACTGGCCTGAGTTGAGCCGGTCCAGTCCGGGATTTAAACCCTTGAAATGAGCCTGCCTGATTATTGGATTGTAACGGTTTAGCCCTTTTTAAGGGCGCAGGGGACAGGCACCCCGTCACCCACTT
>CAZHCY010000017.1:0-16189 GCA_964531185.1 uncultured Desulfovibrionales bacterium
GAGCTGCGCAACGCCTGGATGCTCAAACCCAGAAATGCCTACCAGAACTATAATTGCGCGGTTAACCTGACCAATAAAATCAAATATACAGATATGGGACCCCTGCGGGCCAATATGGGCAATCTGAATTTTGCCACGGCCGGAGAATTGAGTCCATTGTTTAATGATCCCTATTTTCTGACCATAGGTCTGGGCACTAAAATTTTTCTGGGGGGTTCCTGCGGCTATGTACTGGGATCAGGCACTCAGCACAATCCATCGCCTCCCAGAAATCAGAGGGGAATTCCCAAGCTGCCTTCAGGAACACTGATGGTCAAAGGAGAGCTGAAAAAAATGGATGCCCGCTATCTGCGGGGGGTCAGTTTTCCCGGCTATGGCTGTTCTCTGGCTGTGGGCTTAGGCATTCCCATTCCCATTCTTAATGAGGAGCTGGCCTGGTATACTGGTGTGGCAGATGTGGATATTGAGATGCCGGTGGTGGATTATGGCCATGATTACGGAGCAGGCAAGGTCAGGATTCTGAAACATCTGACCTATGCCCAGCTCAAGTCAGGTGAAGTTGAAATTTTTGATAAAAAGATACCCACAGTGCCTTTGACCAGCTATTCCATGTCCCTGGAGATTGCTGACAAGCTGAAATCATGGATAGAAAGCGGTGATTTTCTTTTGACAGAAGCCCAGGAAAAAATTGAGTCCACTTAGCTGTCTGGTCAGGGTTCTGAAAAGACACCAGCCCCTGGCCCTGGCTTTTTCCGGGGGGGTGGACAGTTCATGCCTGGCTGCGGTCTGCGCCCTGCACCGGATAGATTTTGCGGCCTTTACCCTGGCCGGACCCCATATTACCGGGCATGAGCTCAAAAAGGTCCTGGCATTTCGCAGAAGATACGCTTTTCACCACCTTTTCCTGCATTTTGATTATCGTTTATATCCGGATATTGTTCTCAATTCCCGGGAAAGATGTTTTCACTGCAAGGATAAAATATTCAGTCTGGCAGGAGGTTTTTTCAGCCGGTCATTTATGCTGGCCGATGGAACCAGCTGCAGCGATCTAAATCAATACAGACCAGGTCTGGCAGCCCTGCAGAAGCACAGGGTGCTGTCACCTTTTGTCCTGGCTGGACTGGGCAGAAATGAGGTGCATAAGCTGGCTGAAAATCTTGGCCTGAACATGGACGGTTTTTCCCGTTCCTGCGTACTGTGCCGTTTTCCATACGGCCGGCCTCTGGAGTATGAGCTGGTTCTAAAGGTCAGGAATGCGGAAAACTTTCTTCTGGAAAAAAAAATCACAGGATTCAGGCTCAGGATGCCTGAACCGGACAGGTATCTTTTGCAGATTGATCCCAAGTTCAAGTCCAGATTCCGGGATATTGGTGAAGATTTTGCTGTTTATCTTCAAAAAAACCAAATTAACCAGCCCAGACTGGAATTTAAAAGATTTGACAGGATTACTGGATATTATGATCCAAAGCCTGCCAGGGACTGCAAATTTGGCACTTAAAGCATAAAAATTTGAGAGTTAGTCACAGTTTAGCCGTTTACATGAGGCACGGGGACTGGCTCTCCCAGCGCTGGTTTTTTTCTAAGCCTGTTTCTCACATCAACCAGAAAACAAGCGCTGGGGTGCCTGTCCCCTGCGCCCTTATAAAGGGCTGAACCGTTACGAGAGTTAAAAGTTAAAAGTAAAGATAAAGAAATCAGGCTGTTGAAGCTGATAATGATGCGGATATTCAGGATTTTGGAAATTGTCCCCATGCCTGTTTCCGCGCCCCCTGAATGATTGCTCTGAAAGAGCCGGTCCCCCTCCGGGCGGGTAGGCCTCCGGGCAGGAAGCCGCGCCTCATGCAAGGGGCTGAACTGTTACCTTGATTATTCCTGGCCGGGGCTTTTGCCGGAAAATATTGGCCAGGTAAACTGAATACACCTAAAAAAGGAAAGAATATGCATGAAGTAAGTCTCAACCAGGTTATTACCGACTATATCACAGGAAAGGAAATAGAAATGACCACCTATGAGGATCTCAGGCAGGCCATTGCCAGACTCCTGGTGGAGGAAAAAGGATACCCGGCCCGGTCCATAATACCAAAATATCCTCTGGAACTTGACCTGGGGGATAAAAAATACAGCATCAGCATTGATTTTGTTATTTTTAAAGACAGGCTGCCTGTTCTCATCACAGCCTTCTGCCCGGGAGCCGTATCCACCTATATCACCCAGTATATTGCCCTGGCCCGCTTATTTCCTGAGACTTCTGTGCCTTATGTGGTGGTGACCGACAGCAAGGACGCGGTGCTCATGGAAACTGCCACCAGAAAGGAAATTTGCCGGGGTTACCACTGCATTCCAGACTGGGAAGAATTGAGCCGGCTGGCAGCTCAGGCCCCTGCACCTGTTCTCAGCCGGACGAGACTGGAAAAGGAAAAAAGAATAGCCTATGCCATGTTTGCCTTAAGCGATGGGTGCTGTACTTCAGACTGCAGCATCAGAAAAGTAGTGCCTGAATAATAAGGGACCGGCTCTCCCAGAGCTTGTCTCTGCCCGCTTACTTTTTTGCAATGGCCCAACTGTTACTGGAAAACAGGAAAGCAATACCGGCCAGTAATGCTTTTTAAGCCTTGACTGCTTTTTTCAGGGCCGGACCTGATCTTTCAATTATGTCCCTGGAAACACAAAAGGCCATTCTGACGTAACCCGGATAACCAAAGCCGGTGCCTGGAACAGCCAAAACATTCTGGTTAAAAAGATTCCGGACAAAGGCCTGATCATCACCGCCCGGGGCTTCCGGGAAGAAATAAAAGCTTCCCTGGGGCATGCTGTAGTTGATACCGGCTTCATCCAGAACCCTGGCCATGGCTGATCTTCTTTCAGCATAAACCGAAACATCCACGCTGATGTTTAAAGCCTTTTCAGCCAGAATCTGGCCAATGACCGGGGCATTGACAAAACCCAGAATTCTGTTGGTCAGATTCAGGGCGTTCATAAGCTCTTCCTTGCCTTTAAGCTCTGGATGAACTGCCAGATAACCCACCCTTTCTCCAGCCATGGACAGGCTTTTGGAAAAAGAGCTGACCACAATACTGTGTTCATACAAAGACATGACCGAAGGCACCTCAACCCCGTCAAAGACCAGAAACCGGTAGGGTTCATCAGACAAAAGGATTATGGGCCGGCCGTATTCCTTGTTTTTCCTTTTTATAATATCCACCAGGCTTTGCAGTTCTTTCCGGGTGTAGACCCGGCCTGTGGGATTGTTGGGGGAATTTATGAGCACCACTCTGGTTTCAGGGCCGATGGCCTGTTCAATGGCCTTAAGGTCCAGCTCAAAGGTAAAGGATCTGGATTTGACCGGTGTCAGCCTGCCCTGAAAATTCTGGGCATAAAAGCCGTATTCCACGAAAAAAGGGGCCGGGCAGACCACCTGGTCCCCGGCCTGGAAAATGGCCCTGAAAAGGGCGTTGATGCCTCCGGCTGCTCCATTGGTGATGATGACATCTTCAGCTTTGAGATCAACTTCCTGCTCACTGCTCAGGTAAGCTGCCAGCTGGCTTCTGAATTCAGGCAGACCTGCATTGGGCATGTAACCCAGGCTGTATGGTCTGTCCAGGCTGGAAGCCAGATCAAGCATGGCATTTTTGACTTGTTCCGGTGGAGGCAGATCCGGATTGCCCAGACTGAAATCAAAGACGTTTTCAGCTCCGTGTTTGTTTTTCAGTTCACTGCCTGCCTCAAACATTTTTCTGATCCAGGAAGCCTTTTCCATGTAGTCTTTGACCTGCTGCGAAACTAAAACCATGAATATCTCCTGTTGTTATGATTCTTCCCTTTGGATTCTGCATCAGAACCGTCTGGGTCCATTCTCCAAAAAAAAGCTGAACCGTAACAGTTTAGCCGTTTGCATGAGGCACGGGGACTGGCTCTTCCGTCACCCACCTGGCAAGGGAGCAGGCATTCAATTTCAAAAATTCAGCTCAAATGGGTGACGGGGTGCCTGTCCCCTGCGCCCTTAAAAAGGGCTAAACTGTTACGCTGAACCATTGCCTGATGTTTAAAGATTTAACTGCAAAAACTGTTTTTCCTGAAACAGGGATCAGAGGATCAGGCCCTGTTTTTTGTATTCATTTAATTTGTTGCGCAGGGTGCGCACGGATATACCCAGAATTTCCGATGCCTGGGTCCTGTTGCCTCGGGTTTTTTTCAGCCCTTTGATGATCATTTGCTTTTCCATTTCAGAAATGGGGATGATGTCCTGGCTGTCCAGGTCCGGGAGGGTTCCCGGGCCCTGAATGTCTTCATGAACATCTTCAGCCGAAGTTTCATTTTTCAGGTCTTCATTCATCCAGTCTTCATCATTGAGCAGAAAATGTCTGGTCCGGATGATGCCTTCAGGCTCAGCCAGGAGCACTGCCCTTTCCATGAGGTTCTGCAGTTCCCGGACATTGCCTGGCCAGTCATATTCCATAAGCCAGTCCAGGGATTTCTCATCAAAATCAAGTTCAGGCAGCCTGTACTGGCTGCAGAAGCCGGATACAAAATGCCTGGCCAGAAGGATGACATCCTGGCCCCTTTCCCTGAGAGCAGGGAGTTTCAACGGGATTACATTCAGCCGGTAAAACAGGTCCTGCCTGAATTCTTTTTTTGCTACGCATTCCTCTATATCCCGGTTGGTGGTGGCCAGAACCCGGACGTCAACCTTGACCGTATCTGTTCCCCCGACCCTGTCCACTTCACTTTCCTGAAGCACCCTCAAAAGTTTTGCCTGGAGGGCCATGTCCATTTCTGATATTTCGTCCAGAAGAATGGTTCCCTGGCTGGCCAGTTCAAATTTGCCTATTTTGCGGCTTATGGCTCCGGTAAAGGCTCCTTTTTCATGACCGAAAAGCTCGCTTTCCAGAAGATGTTCAGGAAGCGCAGCGCAGTTGATGGCTACAAAGGCCTGCTGAGCTCTGGGACTGTGGGCGTGCAGGTATCTGGCAAACATTTCCTTGCCCGTACCTGATTCACCGCTTATAAGAATTGTTGCTTTGGATGGAGCCACCTGTCTGGCCAGGGCCAGAACTTTTTTCATCACCGGGTGTCTGCCTATGATGGAGCTTTGATCATCCTTCTGTCTGGCTGAAGCCGGCCGGGCTTGAGCACGTTCCGGAAGAACAGCTTTGATTTTTTCCCAGACAAGGGGGGCCAGCCAGTAATCCTTGGCCCCCATTTCCATGATTTTTCTGGCTTCGTCAGCAGTGCCCTGCTCAGCCAGGACAATGACCCGGTCAGCTTTGGAAATTTTTGACAGTTCTGCAAGCAGGTCCTGGGCAGTAAAGTCGGCCAGCCTGTTCTGGGCGAAAATAAGATCAGGCATCCTGGAACTCAGGATTTTTTTTGCTCCGGCCAGGGTTTCGCTGACAAGGAGCTCATATCCTTTTTCCTTGAGCCTGGAGAGTACAGGGCTTAAAATGTCCGGCCTGGTTATAAAAAGTATGGATCTTGCTGACATACAAATTTGCCATACATGTAAAGATGATATTTTTCAACGTGTATATAAGGGCTTGGGAGCTAAAAGTTAAAGTGAGAACAGGACAGGTAAAGACGCAACAGTTGAGCCCTTTTTAAGGGCGCAGGGGACAGGCACCCCAGCGCTTGTTTTTCGATTGATGTATACACAGAGTTAGAAAAAACAAGCGCTGGGAGAGCCAGTCCCCGTGCCTCATGCAAATGGCTAAACTATTACAATATCCGCATCATTATCAGCTTCAACAGCCTGATTTGTTTACATTTAACTTTTAACCTTTAACTTTTAACTTTCAAGATACAGGATGAGCAGTAAAATATGTTTAAAAGCAACCTGCTGGAACTATTAAACAGCGTAGCAAAAGGGCAGTTGTCCCCTCAGGAGGCCCGGGACAGAATACATGCCCAGTCTTTTATTCAGGCTGATGGCGGGCTAAACCTGGATATTCAGCGCAGGATGCGGACCGGTGTTTCCGAGGTTGTTTTCGGGCCAGGCAAAACCCTGAACCAGCTGGAATGCGCCATAAGCATTCTGGCTGAAAATAATGGCCCGGTCATGGTCACCCGGCTGGAAAGAAGCCAGGGGCTCGCCCTGCTGGAAAGGTTTCCCCAGGGAAATTATCTGGAGGTTCCAGGCATTTTTATTGTTAATAAGGATATTAATTTTCAGGATATTTGGCCGGATCAGGGCCGGGTAATGGTGGTATCGGCCGGCGGGTCGGATTTGCCTGTAGCCCTGGAAGCTCTGGTGACCTGCGCTTTTTTTGATCTTGACGCCGGTCTGGTCTCAGACGTGGGCGTGGCCGGGCTGCACAGGCTGTTCCCCTGGCTGGAGAAACTCAATCAGGCTGAAGTGATAATAGTGGCGGCCGGCATGGAAGGGGCTCTTGCCTCAGTGGTGGCCGGCCTGTGTTCAAGACCTGTGCTGGCTGTTCCCACCTCAGTGGGCTACGGAGCCGGACAGGGAGGCCTGGCTGCGCTCATGGCCATGCTCTCATCCTGTGCTCCAGGCGTTTCTGTTTTGAATATTGATAATGGATTCGGGGCTGCCTGCTTTGCAGTCAAGATGCTTGGAAAGGGTGATGGGCGGAAATAGATTCACAGGCTCATCCGTGAAAAGGCTTTTTTATCCGGCCGGGACCTGGCTCCTCAAGGGACTGGGACTTTTGGCCGCAAAGTGCAGCCGGCAGACCATCCTTAAGCTCAGCCATCTGGCCGGGGATTTCATTTTTTTTGTCCTGGGCATCAGACGCAGACTGGTGCTTGACAATCTTGCCGCCTCCTTTCCGGACAAAGACCCCCGGGAAATCAGATCCATTGCCAGAAAAGTATATCAGAATCAGGTTTTTAATTTTGCCGAGCTGTTGAGAGTGCCTTTGATCCGGAATCCAGAGGATGCTTCCCTTTTAATGAGTATTGATTCCGCTCCGGAGCTGGGCCGGATTCTGGACCGGGAAAGCGGAGCGGTTATTGTTTCAGGACATTACGGCAGCTGGGAGGTTCTGGCGGTTTGTTTCGGGCTTCTGTACAGACCGGTGCACCTGGTGGTCAAATCCATCAGAAACAGATCCCTGGACAGTTACATCACATCCCTGCGCACCTGGCACGGCAATACTGTTATTCATAAGAAAAAAGCCCTCAGGCAGGGGCTCAATGTCCTCAGAAACCGGGGAATCCTGCTCATCATGGCAGATCAGTCCAACAAAAAAAAAGATTATTACCTGAGCTTTCTCAATCGCAGAGCCTCGGTGTTTCTGGGGCCGGCCTACCTGGCCCTCAAGGCGGAAGTGCCCATGTATGCGGTGTTCTGCCGCAGAGATGAAAAGGGACAATACAGGGTAACCCTGCGCCGGGTGCAGACCTCTGATCTTAGCTGTACCAGGGAAGACATTAGAACCCTGGCCCGCAGGTATACCCTGCTTCTGGAAGAGTTCATAATCAGTTATCCACAGGAATGGCTCTGGCTGCACAACCGCTGGAAGCATTCCCCACAGGCCCGGACAGACAATGATTTATGCTGAAAGGTTAACTGCCTGAATGATTGTGGTGAGGTTACAGGGACGCATGAGGCCTGAAAAAAAGAGAGGAAAAATCAGCAGAGCTGCTGAACTGAAAAACAAGGCCCAGGGTCCTGAACTCAGTGCATCCAAGGGCCAGGATCAGCTGATAACCCAGGCCGCGCTCCATGAATTTTATCATCCCAGGCTCTACTGGCCCATGTTCAGAGCCAGGGTCCTGGCCGGGACAAAAAAGGGTCTGCAGCAGACCATGGGCCGGGGGCTGGAGCAGATTCTCTGGAAAATGTGGATCAGCCGGACCCGGGCAGGAAAATGGGTGGAACACCTGGGTCTGCCCAGAAGGATGCTGGAGAGAAATCTTGAAGGTGGTCTGGATATTTCTGTTGATCCGGCCTGGATCACCCATTCCGTGCTGTTTAAAGATAAATGGACCAGACGCTGCATGGGAAATTTTTTCATCTGGGACGGAGACTGGGATCACAGCATAAGAAGCATGGAAACCACCACAGCCTCCAGGCTCATGCAGGATCTCTGGGACAAAAGGGATGATTTGACCAAAAGCATCCGCTACCATGAACTGATGGAAATGATAGATTCCGGGTCAGTTTATTCCTCTTGCCATAAAGGTGTATATCTCAATTCCAGGGAAAAGGTGCTCAGGTATTTGCGGATTTATGTTTCATTCATGGACCAGATGTCCAGGCAGGGTTATGTTCCGGAGCTGGCTCCAGACCCGGTGGGCGTGGCTGTGAACAGAAAGGGACAGCTGGTTAAGATAAACAAAGGCATGCACAGAATGGCCATGGCCAGAATCCTTGGCTTGAACAGTATTACGGTTCAGGTCAGGGCAGTGCATAGAGACTGGTGGAACCGGGAAATTGCAGGTCCTGGCCATCCCTGCCGGAAACTGATCACTGCCCTGCAGGACCTGAGCCTTTAAGAGCAGCCATTCAGGGGGTCTAAACGGCCATGGCCTGCGTCCCACGTATGGGGACTGTTCCCATGACGGTTTCCGCACCCCTGAATGGTTACCTTTAAGAAGCGGTTAGACCACAAAAGCTTTAAACCAGGAATGGGTTTCATGGCGGACATACAAAACACCGGACTGCTGTCCAGGCTTTTCCGCTCCGGGCATGCTTACCAGGAAATCAAAGAGATTCTGAGTCAGGCCCGTCCCAAGGGCAGATGCCTGGATCTGCCGGCCGGGAAGGGGGTAAATCTCAAGGGCATCAGGCAGGCTGGATTTGAACCTGTGGCCTGTGATCTTTTTCCAGAGTGCATAGAAAAAGACTCAGCCTTTCGGGCCGGCGCAGACTTCAGCCAGAACCTGCCTTTTGCGGATAATTCCTTTGAAGCAGTTCTGTGCAGCGAAGGCGTGGAGCATTGTCCGGTTCAGCTTGACCTGATCCGGGAATTCTCAAGGGTCCTTTTGCCCGGAGGGACCCTGCTTATAACCACGCCCAATATTCTCAACTACCGGGCCAGGGCTGCCTTCATGCTCACTGGACAGTCTTCCCTGGCCAGGGATCCTGTGAGCGAAGTCACCCATGTTCGCAGGGAATCCACTGGTTCAAGGCTGTATATGGGGCATGTTTTTCTGCTCAGCTATTTTCAGCTGAGATTTCTTTTGAAAATCTCCGGATTTTCAGATATCCGGGTCTATACCGCCAAATACAGCATGTCGTCGGTTATACTGGCCCCTTTTTTGTGGCTGCCTGTTAAACTGTTCACCAGACGGGTTTTTGCAGCAAAAGCAGGCAAAAAAGATCCCAGGGCCTTTGCTGAAATTTTAAGACATGCCCTGTCCAGGGATATTCTTTTGGGCAAAAAGCTGATTATCTCGGCCCGAAAAGACTGATGCACAGAAAGTTTTACAAGATAAAGGTTTATGCCCGGGGTTATTACCATCTTGTCCGGTCCAGAATGCTGGGCAGCAGGGATCTTGAGAACTGCCTGCGCTTTTATCAGAGCCTTGATCCAAAAATCCAGGAGGAAGTAAAAGCCCGGGTCAGCTATTACAACCGCCTGACCCATGCCTTTTCATCCTCTGACCTGCCCTTTGAAACCGGTTGTTTTAAAAAAGGCAAAAGCACCAGCTATCACATAGATTTTAAGCCCCTTTTAAACTGTTTCCCCCCGGGGCTGCGCTTTGCAGTGCTGTTTGGTGACATCTGTCATGTTCCTGAACAGCCCACCTTTGTCAAAAGCCGACCTGTCAGCCAAAAGCCTGATAATGCCAATTCAGTGCTTCTCAAGCTGAACAGGGCCAGGCATTACTACACATTTCCGGATAAAATTCCCTTCCAGGACAAAAAAAGTAAAGCTGTATGGCGGGGCAGTTCTCACCGGACCAAGCGCCTGGAATTTGTCAAAGCCCTGTATGACAAACCATGGTGCGATGTTGGCGATGTACACAGAAAATCCCAGGGCAAGCCCTATCACAAGGAATTCATGAGTGTGCCCCGGCAACTGGAGTACAAATATATTCTGAGTGTGGAGGGCAATGATGTGGCCACCAATCTGAAGTGGATCATGGCCTCCAATTCTTTGTGCCTGATGTGCCGTCCTGAATATGAAACCTGGTTCATGGAGGGACTTTTAAAGCCCGGGGTGCATTATGTGGAGCTTGAGCCGGATTATTCAGACCTCAGGGAAAAGATGGACTATTATGACCGCCGTCCTGATGAAGCAGAGCAGATAATCGCCCGGGCCAAAGCCCATTCAGCCCGGTTCAGCAATCCGGCCCTGGAAAGGCTTATCTCCCTTGTGGTGATGCAGAAATATTTTGATCTGGCGCTTTGATCTGCTTACATATTGCGCTTGAAGTCACCTGCAGACAGGTTTCTGAAGCAGTATGAAAAGGCTGGACCGGCCCACAGGGCGGCATAAGTCCAGGTAGTCTGGCGGACCCCCAGGGAATGGGTCATGCCTGAGACAGCCACCAGCAGGGCCCCGCCCATGAGGAACAGATACATTTCCAGGCCCATTTTTTTATTTTTCCAGGCCTGATGGATATTCATGAGCATGATTATGAATATGGCCAGCAAAAGGGCGGTTCCAGCCACTCCCCAGGCCACCAGGGCTTCAATAATGGTATTGTGAAAATGAGGAGTGGTTCTCATGGCTCCAGGGGGCCCGGCAGCATCAGGAATTATAATGACCACTCCCCGGCCGTGGCCCAGAAGGGGTTTTTCCTGGAACAAATCCGCAGCCACAGCCCACATGTAAACTCTTTCCCCCAGACTGGTGATGGGCGTGCCTTCAAGTTCTCCAGAGGTCATGAGATGTTTCAGGACCTGCACATCTCCCCTGAACCGCTGCTTAAGCTGGATAAAGGAATTCTGGTTTTCTGAAATTTTTGAGACAGCCACCTGAAATATGCCTGCCGAGGCCAGTAAAATCCCGATCAGGAAAAGGACTGTAAAAAGACCTGCTGATCTGCGGGACATGAGCATCCCTTTTTTGCGCAGGAAATTGATGAGCAGAAAGGGCAGAGTCGCAAACACGCACAGGATCAGGGCGGCTGTTGCTGTTCTGGCTTCCAGAACAGCCAGGCTCAGGGAGGTGATAATCATGCAGACAGCCCACAGGCCGGTTATTACCATCCGTCCTTGCAGGGTCCTGGCATGGGCAGCCGGAATTGTTCTGCAGTTTACCGTCATCCAGAAGATAAGCAGACTTAAAAACATGGAATAGGCAATGACCAGGGTAGGCAGCTCCAGGACCATATTCCGGCCCATGGTGATTTCTGTGAAGCAGATGCCGGAAAAAAGCAGGATATAGACTGTTGTGGACAGGATGGTGAGGACAAAGAAGTTCATGATTGTTTTTTCTCCGCCTCTCATCCACCAGGCCAGAACAGGAATAATGGCCATGTATGAGTATTTCCTGGCCCCGTCAGCCAGCCTGAAGGCCTCCAGGTGGGCTTCCACAAATATGGCTGCAAAGGTTCTAAGCCAGACATAAACAAGAAAGAGCACCACCAGCCAGATGGCCGGACAGGTCCTGGCGGTGTTCCAAAAGCTGCGGGGATCCAGAAGGATCCCCAGGAGCATGGCCCCCAGCCCCATGAGCTGCAGAGATTTGCCAAAGGACAGGCCCAGGGCGAAGATAAAAAGCCCCAGCAGCCCGGTTATTCTGGAAGCCCTGGAACAGGGCAGATGAGCAGAATGAAACAGTTTGCTCAGAAAATTGTCAGCAAATGCAGCAGTTTTAATCAAGGGGTTCATTGCTGGGTTCCGGATTTGCGGTCCATTTTGAGCTTGAGCAGTTTGGCAGACATGATCAGTTCGGCAAAAGCGGACATGGCTGCCACCAGCAAGCCCCGCCAGCCGTCCAGAAATCCCAGCCTGAGCAGGCTGTCTTTGAAAAATCTGGCTCCCGGGCGCAGAAAAAGGTGCAGCAGGGGATGGATGGATTCTTTCTCCTGTTTATCCATGGCCTTCCATGTGGTGTAGCGGTTGATTTTTTCCACCCAGACCTCCATGGAGGGCATGGGATAATGGAGCATGGGGCTTTTCAGAGTGCCTGCCCTGGGAACTTCATATTCAGCGTGGACCCGTTTGTTCTGCTTTCTGCCCTTGTCCCTTTTGAAAAGGCGCAGGCCCTGATCTTTGCCCCAGCCGCTGTAGCGCATTTTCTTGCCAAAAAGGTAGTTTTCCCGCTTTATCCAGAATCCGTCCTCAGGGCATGAGGCCAGGTTCAGACCAAGGATTTCATTTTTTAAGTCTCTGGTGACCCTTTCATCGGCTTCCACCACCAGGACCCAGGCGCAGGCTGCCCTGGGAATGGCCCAGTTCATCTGGTCAGCATTGGAGATATATTTTCTCTGGACGATATCGGCAGTATATTGCCTGGCAATTTCCAGGGTCCGGTCCGTGCTGAAGGAGTCAACAACCATGATCTGTTCAGCCCATTTTACGCTTTCCAGACACTGGACCATGTTTAATTCTTCATTGAAGCAGGGTATTATGACTGTTATGCCGGGTTCTGCATCAGGGCTTTGGAAATGGTGACTGTCTGGTAACGTGTTCATCTGATGAAGATTGCTCAAGCTTCCAAGCAAAGGCGGCGGCAAGGGGTTTTTCCGCCCGGTTTTGTCCAGGCCCATGAGCCCGGGGTTATTGGGCTGTGGAAAGCGGTTCTCAGGTCTGGTACATGACTTTTTGCAGCAGCACCGGGAAATGTCAACAATCAACAGGGCCGGGCCAAGATCACAGGTATTGCTCTTTGCCTGGAAACTGAATAGGTTGCAGGCTCCTTGCCAGGCAGCTGATCCTGGCTGAATCTGTCTGAAGTTTCGGTTCTTCATCTGCACTGCTCTGCCGGGATTTATCATATCCAGGCCTTTAAAGTTTTGATAATTATGAGTTTTTAGGTTTTCACCATGCGCTTAAAATCAGACTGGTCCAAAACCGACAGCTGGAAGCTGGCCAAAAGGACACTTGGCTACTTTAAAAAATTCAAGTTCAGGATTGTGGTGTCTGTGCTGTCCCTGGGAGTGGTGGCTGCCTCTTCAGGCGCAGCCGCCTTTCTGGTAAAACCGGCCCTGGATGACATCTTCATCAACAAGGACCGCCAGGCCTTGATGGTCATCCCTGTGCTGCTGGTGCTGGTGTTTGCCCTCAAGGGGCTGTTTCTCTACGTTCAGAACTACCAGATGAACTACTGCGGCATCAAAGTTCTGGGAAAGATTCGCCATGATCTTTATGAAAAGATGATTTCTCTGCCGGTCCGTTTTTTTGAGGACAACCGCACCGGCATGCTCATGGCCAGAATAACCAGTGACGTGAACCTTCTGTCCGTGAGCCTGCCCAAGCTGGTGGAACTGGTCAGGCATTTACTGACCATGGTGGTGCTCATGGGGGTCATATTCTACAGGGATCCGGTCCTGGCCGCCCTGTCCCTGGTGATCTATCCCCTGGCCATATATCCCTTTATCTATTTTGCCAGAAAGCTCAGGAAGATGGGCCGCAAGACCCAGGCCAAGATCTCGGACATCACCAATTTTCTTCAGGAGACCTTTTCCGGAATCAGGGTCATCAAGGCCTTTGCCAATGAAAAAAAGGAAGAAGAGAATTTTGAAGCGGAAAACAAACGCCTGGTGGAAATTGCCATCCGGGAAAACAGCTATCATCACGCATCCTCGCCCATCATGGAGTTCATCGGCTCCATTGGAGTGGGGCTGATTGTCTGGTACGGCGGGACTCAGGTCATAGCCGGCCAGGCCACTCCAGGGACGTTTTTTTCCTTTCTGACCGCCCTGATCATGCTTTATGAGCCGGTTAAGGGGCTGAGCAAGACCAATATCGCCATTCAAAAGGCTTTGTCCGGTGCGGAACGGGTCTTTGAAATCCTGGATTCACCAGAGCTTAAGGAAGAAAAGGGCGGAAATGTGGAGCTCAGACCTCCTTTCCAGTCCCTTGAGATTAAGGATTTGACCTTCTGGTATCCAGAAACCAGCACTCCGGCCCTGGAGGATATTAATCTGCGCATAGCTCAGGGAGAAAAAGTGGCCATAGTCGGACCCAGCGGTTCAGGCAAAACCACTTTGATCAACCTGCTGCCCGGTTTTTACCGCCAGCAGCAGGGCGAGATTTTAATTAACAGCCGGCCCACCAGCCGGTATACTCTGCCCAGTTTGAGAATGTTCATGGGCATAGTGGCCCAGGATAATTTTTTGTTTAACTGTTCCATTCGGGAGAATATAGCCTATGGACGGGACAATATTGATGACCAGGAACTGATCCAGGCTGCCCGGGCTGCCTATGCCCATGACTTTATCCTGGAGCTGCCTGACGGCTATGACACGGTCATAGGTGAACGGGGAGTCAAGCTGTCCGGAGGGCAGAAGCAAAGAGTCACCATTGCCAGAGCCATTCTCAAGGATCCGGCTCTGCTTATTCTGGACGAGGCCACCAGCGCCCTGGATACTGAAGCCGAACGCATGGTCCAGAAGGCTCTGGACAACCTGACCAGGGAGCGGACCAGCATAGTCATTGCCCACAGGCTGTCCACTGTACTGTCCTCAGACAGGATTATAGTCATGTCCGGCGGAAAAATACTTGCTCAGGGAAGCCATGATGAACTGCTTCAAGACTGCTCTCTCTACAAAAAGCTTTATGATATGCAGTTTTCTGAATAAATTCAGGTCGTTGTCTGTTTAAGGCAGGGTTGCCTGGGTGTGCAGCTCTAGAGGGTAATTATTTATACCAGGTCAAGTTCAACATAAAAACAGAGCAATAAATCTTGAGGAGCGTGCATGAGTTCACAGATCTTAAAGCCGGAAAGCGGCTATGCCACTAATCCGGCAAAAGCTTCCATGGTTTTTCAGGCCATTCCCGGCGTCTATTTCTACATCCGCATGCTGGGCACAGTATTCAGCGCAGCCCGCAGGGCCAGAAAGAAAAAATACACAAGTGAAGACTGGATTCAGAGCAGTCTGGCCATTATCAGACATCTGGAAAAGGCGGACTGCAGGTTTTTCATCCAGGGCAGGGACAATTTTTTAGACCTCCAAAGCCCCTGTGTTTTTGTGGCCAATCATATGAGCACCTTAGAGACCTTTGCCCTGGGATCAATTATCCGCCCACACCGGCCGGTGACCTTTGTGGTCAAGGACAGTCTGGTCCGCTATCCGGTGTTCAAGCATGTCATGATCTCCAGAGACCCCATAGTGGTTTCCAGAAGAAATCCCAGGCAGGATTTCAAGGCGGTTATGGAGCAGGGATCAGAAAAGCTGAACCAGGGCAAATCCATCATTATATTTCCCCAGGCTGAGCGGGCCCCGGGGATTGACCCGGAAAAATTCAATTCCATAGGCGTCAAGCTGGCCAGAAAGGCTCAAGTCCCGGTTGTTCCTCTGGCCCTGAAAACCGATGCCTGGGGCACAGGCCGGCTCATCAAGGATTTCGGCCCCATCAGGCCGGAAAAGCTTATCCATTTCGCCTTTGGAGAGCCCATGACCATAAAAGGCAAGGGCCGGGAGGAACACAGGCGCATTCTCGAATTTATCCAGGGCCGGCTTAATGAATGGGCCAGGCTGGAAAAGCAGCCCTGACCTGAATTTAAGGCAGACCGGCCTGCTGCATGCCTTATGATGCCTCATGCCTTGAGACCTGTTACGTTTTTTCAAGGTCTTTTTTTTACATCAGCCAAAAAACAAGCCCTGGGGTGCCCTGCGCCCTTAAAAAGGGCTAAACTGTTATTTAGACTTTAATCCCGGCAGCATGGCAGCAGCACAGAGGGTTAATCGGCAGCCCCGGGCCCGTCTTCCAGCTCAAAGTCAACTTCCAGCCGGTTCAGGTTGACCTGGACCAGCCTGACCTTGACTTTCCGGCCCAGATAAAATCTTTTGCCGGTTCTCTTGCCCAAAAGATCCTGCTTTTCGGGTCGAAAATGATAATAATCATCATGGATGCTGGAAAGCCTGACCATGCCTTCAGCCAGAACCTCCTCCAGTTCCACCCAGAAGCCAAAGTCGGCCACCGAGGATACCACCCCGTCATAGGTCTGTCCTACTTTGTCTTTCAGATATATGATGGTGGCCCTTTTGAGGATTTCCCTTTCAGCATTCATGGCCACCCGTTCCTGGGAACTTAAGGATTCTGCGGTCTTTTTCAGGCTGGCTGATTTGCTCCTGAAGCCTGAATCAAATCCCAATTCTTTTTTCAGGG
>CAZHCY010000018.1:0-16022 GCA_964531185.1 uncultured Desulfovibrionales bacterium
ATTATCAGCTTCAACAGCCTGATTTCTTTATCTTTACCTTTAACTTTTAACTCTCGTAACAGTTTAGCCCTTTTTAAGCGTCCCACCCGGGCGCGTCCGGGTGGGACGCTTAAAAAGGGCTGAAATGTTACAAAAATTACACAAGGCCTTTTTCTCTATAGAGCTTTAAATGTGTTTTCACTACCCAGGTGGTTATTTCTTCTACGCCATCCTCCGGTTCTATGCTTTTCCAGGCGGTGATGGCGTTGCTTTCCTCATCCACCAGGGCTAAGTGCTCGTATTGCATAGCCAGGATATGGTTTCCCATTCCGTCATAATAATGTTTTTTGACCCTGGCAATGATATGAAATTCTTCAGGTTCATCAGAAAAATCATCCCCATGAACAATAACCAGGGACAGAAGCAGAGAAGGATGTTTATTGAGAAATTCCTTCTTGTCTCCCAGGGAGTGAGAGCTGACTCTTATCCTGATGCCGCCGCCTGAAATATCCATCAAAGTCATCTCAGGATTGGTTGAACCGCTTTCAACCTTCCAGATGGGCTCTTTGAAATTTGACCAGTACTGACTGAAATTTCCTTTTTCATCATAGGGAACAGGCCTGACCATCAGATAACGGATATATTCCATGGGACCTTCAAGCCTCAGGTGCTGCCTTTTCTGGTCCATAGAAAGACTGGAAGGCATGCGTATCTTCAGAATAAACAGGTTGTCTTCAGGTATGACCTGAACAATTTCACTTTTGAATTTATAAAAAGAAAGTTTCTGTCCAGGAGGTTTGAGCTTGAAAAATACGGATATTTCCCGGTTGCTGAGATTTGTGGATGCCTTGAGCTGGGCAGGAGGTTCAAGATAGATGAAGCTGCGGTCAAAATCTCTCAAAATACAGAAAATTTCTCTGCTCACTCCATCCAGGCGCAGATCAAAACGGCTGTTAAGTTCCAGAGCCTGGCCCATGATATCCAGTATCTGGTCAGTTGAGACGACTTCAAAAGCACTGGGAGCATCAGCCTTTTGCGCGGATTTGAAGCGCTGATAAAGATAATAGCCCAGGGTGAGCGCCAGAATCAGCCCCAGAATGATAATCAGCAGCAGATAACCAGTGCTCTGCATTATTGTTTCAGAAAAGCTGGAACTGATTTGAGGCCAGAACTGCTGATTCATCTGACTGGTTTATCCCTGTTGTGGTTTGGCGGGAGACAAAAAAAAGATGTTTTTGCAGTCAAATCCAGTCTATATCCAAGTATCTGTTCATCACGACAATAATTATGGTGAACAATCACAATTCTTAAACAATTTTTTTAAATTATCAAGCAGCCCCAGCCAGGGGCAGCTGTTCAGGGACCAGCGCCAGACAGGGTTCAGGCAACTCCAGAAAGTCTTCGACCCTGTCTGGCCTTGAGATAAACTTCAAGACTGGAAAGGGCCGCCGGGGTTATCCCGGAGATTCTTGCCGCCTGCCCCATTGTTCTGGGGCGGATCCTGGACAGTTTTTCCACAGCTTCAGCAGAAAGTCCGGAAATATTCTCATAATCCATATCATCCGGAAGAGTCTGCTGTTCAAGATGCGCAGAACGCGAAACCAGTTCCTGCTGACGGCGGATATATCCCTCAAACTTGATTTCAGTCTGAACCTGGTCCAGGATATCAGCATGAAATTCAGTCACCCTGTCCCAGAAAGGCCCAAAATCTGAAATCTTCAGATCCGGCTGCCTGAGCAGTTCTGCCAGAGTCACGGCCTTGGCTGGAATAAAGGCCCCTATGTGCTTTAAAACTTTTCTTGTTTCAGCATTGGGACGAATGACAATGCTGTTCAGGGCCTGCCTGACCTCCTGGATGGCTTTTTGTTTCCGGCTGAAAAGCTTCCACTGCCGCTCCCCTGCCAGGCCCATGGTTCTACCCAGGGGGGTAAGCCTTGCATCAGCATTATCCTCCCTGAGCAACAGCCGGTGTTCCGCCCTGGATGTGAACATGCGGTAAGGCTCCATGGTTCCCTTGGTCACCAGATCATCCACCAGAACAGCCATGTATGCTTCATTCCTGCCTGGAATAAACTCAGACAGTCCTTTGAGTCTGCGGGCAGCGTTGAGTGCGGCCCAGAGTCCCTGGGCTGCTGCTTCTTCATACCCGGAAGTTCCGTTGATCTGACCCGCAGTATAAAGCCCGGTTACCTTTTTAGTTTCCAGAGTGGGATAAAGCTGAGTGGGAAAGATATAATCATATTCAATGGCATAGCCGGGCCTGACAATTTGAGCATTTTCCAGACCTGGAATGGTAGCAAGCATCTTTTTCTGAATATCCAGCGGAAGGCTGGTGGGAATGCCGTTGGGATAAACTTCAAAACTGTCCAGACCTTCGGGTTCCACAAAAATCTGATGCCTGGACTTGTCTGGAAACCTGGCCACCTTGTCTTCAATGGAAGGACAATATCTGGCCCCAATGCCGCTGATGACTCCCTGAAAAAGCGGCGAGCGCTCAAACCCCTGTTTTATGATTTCATGGGTTTTCTCAGTGGTATAGGTTATATGGCAGGGCAGCTGAGGAAGCCGGCCTGGACTGCTTCTGAAGCTGAAATGAGGCCTGGGCTCATCGCCATGCTGTACCTCCATGCCTGAAAAATCAATGCTTTGCTTGAGCAGTCTGGGCACAGTCCCGGTTTTCAGTCGCCCAAGACTTATTCCGGCTTGCATAAGACTGCGGGACACTCCCTGGCTGGCAGGATCACCCAGCCTTCCGCCCGGATAGTTATCCAGGCCGATATGGATAAGCCCGCGCATAAATGTCCCGGTGGTCAGAATCAGGGCCCGGCAGGGAATCTTTTCATTGATATGCGTTCTGACTCCGGCCACCCGGTTTGAATCCAGCAGAATTTCTTCGGCAATGCCCTCCCGGACGTGCAGATTTTCCAGGGAAAACAGAGTGGATCTTACAGCATGCAGGTATCTGTCCCTGTCCATCTGGGCCCTGGTGGACCGGACAGCCGGCCCTTTTCTGGTGTTCAGCCTGCGAAACTGTATGCCGCACTCATCAGCCCAGACTCCCATCATCCCGCCCAGGGCATCTATCTCCCTGACCATATGACCTTTGGCCAGGCCGCCGATGGCCGGGTTGCACGACAAATGCCCGATTCTGTCAATGCTGATGGTCAGCAGAAGGGTCTGCAGGCCAAGGGCAGCTGCGGCATGGGCCGCCTCGCAGCCGGCATGTCCTGCACCTACAACTATTATATCAAAAATATCAGGCGGAGGATTTCTGACCATTGAGAGCTATTGCCGGGCAGAGGCCAGAAGGGCCATCACCGCGGCATCATTGAGTGTATTGGTGATACTGGAACATTCATTGGGCTGGTGGGCAGTACCGAACAGAGTGGACCAGACCACGGCATTGCAGCTTCTATGGCGCAGAAACGCAGCCACAGTCCCGCCGCCAATACCCTGAGGCACAGGATCCACGTTGCATACCTCCCTGACAGCCCTGGACAGGCTGGTGACAATCTCACAGGACGGATCAGTAAAAGGAGCGGCCTGTTCTCTCAAGACAGTTTCCACTGAAACTTTTACCTGGTGATCCTTTTCAATTTCCCTGCCTGTTTTCTGGACCTGTTCAACAACATCTTCAAGATCATAGTTGGGCAGCACCCGGCAATCAAGATAAAACACATCATGACCTGGAATGGTGTTGATATTGGGAACGTTGGCCTCTTTTTTGGTGGGGGTGAAAGTGGAGCCTGGCGGGTTGAAAAGTTCGCTCTCATCCGAGAAATAATCCTTGAGCCTGCTTGTGCGCATGATAAAATCCGAACAGGCCACCAGGGTATTAATGCCCTGGTCAGGTTTTGATGCATGGCATTGACGGCCTGTAACTGAAATTTTCAGCCAGAGCATACTCTTTTCAGCCACTTCCAGCATTTTGGAATCTGAAGTGCCGAAATCAGGCACCAGATATAAATCATCAGGGCTAAAAACATCTGGTTCATGCTCAAGAACATAAGGCAGCCCGAACCTGTTGCCGGTTTCCTCATCAGAAACCAGTATCAGACCGAAATTGATCTCAGGCTGAATATCCAGTTCCCGGAAGGCTTCAGCAGCAATGATGGATGAGACCATTCCCTGGTGATTGTCCTCAACTCCCCTGCCATATATAAGATCGCCGTCAATGCTGAGTTCAAAGGGATTGCTCTCCCACAGACCGGCATCGCCCATGGGCACAACATCCATGTGAGAAATAATCCACAGGGTCTTGTTTTTATTACGGCCGAAATTTCTGGCAATGATATTGGGCCGGTATCCTCCGTCCGCCCTTTCATCAGGAGCGTTGACCTCAATTATTTCATCAAACCCGCTTTCAGCCAGACGAGTCAACAAAAAGTCTGCCTTGGATTTCTCGCCCCTGCCCCCATTGTCCGGCCCCAGAGCAACCAGGGAGACCAGTTTCTGCTGCAGATCAACAACCTTGTCCTTCTGATTTCTGATATGACTGACCACAATATCCATGCAAACCTCATAAAGGCCTGTCAGGCCCTGAAAATTCATATCCGCCGGGCTGACTGCCGGGAGGCGGATATGAATATGGGACAAAAAATTCTACCGTCCTCTGGCCGCTCTTTTGGAAGCCTTAAGAGGATTGACCTTGACCTGGCCGGATTTATCCACCACAGCCTGAACATGAGTGGCGAAATTACAGGCTCCGTGCTCCCATTTTGCTGCCGGATCAGGATAACTGTTGCAGTAAAATTTTCCTTCAAATTCCCTGATCCGGTCACATCCTTCACATTTTTCCACCACAGGATAACATCTGCCTCCTGTGTAAGAACATCCTTCCGAGGCCATAAAAGCGCATTCCACGCCTTTTTTAATGGTTATGCATTTCATTGTTTAAAATCTCCTGCTAAGTGTTTATCTGGTAACAGTTCAGCCATTTGCATAAGGCACAAAGACTGGATCTCCCAGTGCATGTATTTCTAAGTCTGTTTCTTGCACCAACTAAAAAACCAGCGCTGGGGTGCCTGTTCCCTGCTTTCCTTATAAAGGGCTAACCTGTTCAAAAAACTGAATTTTTATCTGCCGTTATTCATGGTCAGCACAGCGGCAAACTGAGGCTGCTTTGAAACAATAAAAACGGCCACGCCTGAGACATGGCCGTTTTCAAATACGCCGGAAATCATAAAATCCAAAGGACTCTTTTCTGCCTGCTGAAATCCTAACAGGAAGTGCAGGAAGAACATCCTCCCGGATCAACCTTCAGGCTTGAATTAATGACGAATCCGTATTCAGTCATATCCACCTGAATGGGCGCCACTGTGTCCATAAGGTTTCTGTCCACCAGGAACTGAAAACCCTTTACATCGTAAGCATTATCGTTATCTTTTTGCTCATCCAGAGCAAGTGCCAGACGTGGCCCGCCTCAGCCTGCAGCCATGTAGACTCTTATGGGTGATTTTTCCTGAGTCTCAAAGTACTTGTCCAGCTGCATTTTGGCAGAATCTGTCAATTCAAACATAAATATCTCCTCCCCTACTGATTTTGAAAAAACTTTGTAAAACCCCTTTGGATGGTTGTCAACCATGTTGGCTGGTCAAAGAAAAAAATCCTCTGGATCCGCGGTGTTTCAGCATTTGAAATCCTGCACAAGCCCGAGTTCAGCAATCAGGTCCTTTGCAAGCTGAAATGCGGGTTCAGATTTGTTCTGCTTAATGTGTTGATCTATCTCATCAGCCAGGTAACCTGCTCTTTGAGCGCCTACAATGCCCAGCGCGCTTTTGAGTTTGTGGGCAACAGCTCCCAGATCTCTGGCATTTTCCGCAGCCAGGGCCTGCTCAAGTCCTTGAATATATGTGGTCAGTTCCGTATTGACAAAAGAAGAAAATATCCTTTTCCAGAACTGAAGATCATCCTGGTATCTTTTTTTGACATCGCTGAAATTTATCACCTCCATGTGGTCAAGTTCAGGTTTCTTTATCCTGCTGCCGGGGTTTTCCTGGGCAGACCATCCGCCATGGGACCAAATCACTTTGTTTATCTCCTGGACCAGTTCCTGTTCATTAATGGGCTTGGTTACATACCCGTCCATGCCTGATGAGAGAAATTTCTCTTTTTCTGCAGGCATGGCATAAGCAGTCAGGGCAATTATGGGAATCCTTCCTGAAAATCCATGTTCCCGGCCCCTGGCTTCAGCCCTCTGCCTGTCTTTATTAAGGGACAGTGACCAGGCTTTGTCCTGGTCAGGCCCGGCATCCCCGGCCGGAACACTGTTGCCAGCCTGCTCTTCTAAAAGTCGGATCAGTCTGGTGGCTTCCAGCCCGTCCATTTCCGACATCTGGATATCCATCAGAATCAGGTGATAATCACCTTTTTGAAATTTATCCACAGCCTCCCGGCCGTTAACCGCCACGTCCACCAAGTGCCCTTTGCGTTCCAGAATAAATCTGATATATTCCTGATTCACAATCACGTCTTCTACCACCAGGATATTCATGGATGCCAGAGGTGCTCTGGCTTTGGATTTTTTTTCAGATGGGAAACTGCCGAAACTTCCTGGAATCTGCTGAAAATTATTTTTATCCGGCAGATGAAAAGGTATGCGGACCATAAATACGCTTCCCCGGCCATAAGTGCTGCGTACGTCAATCTTTCCGTTCATGAGCCTGAGCAGGCTGCTGCAGATGGCCAGACCCAGCCCTGTGCCCTGGGCCTTTTTGGCATAGGAAGTGTCCTCCTGACTGAAATTCTCAAAAAGCCTGGGCAGAAAATCCGAACTTATGCCCACCCCAGTATCTTCAACCTCAAAAATCATCTCTAGGCTGCTGTTTCTCAACTCTCCGGGCCGGGCTCTCAGCACCACCTTTCCCTGGCTGGTGAATTTTATGGCATTGTTGACCAGATTGCGCAGGATCTGTGTCAGACGGTGTTCATCTCCAACAAGCATGTCAGGACAGCAGGGATGGATATCAAGAAGCAGCTGGATATTCTTTTCTCTGGCCTGGAACATGTAAAGGTCCATCACTTTCTGCAGGAGCTGCGCCAGGACGAAGGGCGCCTCAATTATATCCATTCTGCCGGCTTCTACCTTGGACAGGTCAAGAATATCATCAATGATCTGCCTTAGAGAAGAGGCTGAATCCAGGGTCATATCCAGAATCCTTCTGGATTCAGCATCCATGTTCTGGGCGGACAGCATCTCCAGGGCCCCCATAATTCCGGACATGGGGGTCCGGATTTCATGGCTCAGATTGGCCAGAAAATCGCTTTTGGCCTTATTGGCCTTTTCCGCGTTTTCCTTGGCCTGGCGCAAGTCCTGTTCAATAAATTTCTTTTCAGTGTTGTCCACCAGATACCCATGCCAGATGGTGCTGCCGTCTGGCTGCTTTTCAGGACGGGCATGTCCCTTGAGCCAGCGCAGCCCCCGGGAAGGAAGAACAACCCGGTATTCATCCTCCCATATGCATAATGTTTCAAGGGATGTCTGAATGGATTCCACCACCCGCTCATAATCATCCTGGTGAAGTCTTTTGTAAACCAGCGAAGCATCATTTCTGACCTGTTCAGGGGTAACTTCGTAAATATCCCAGATCCCCCGGCTGGCAAAAGGAAAACAACCGGAACCGTCCGGACGGATCAGGAACTGATATATTACTCCAGGCACCTGCATGGAAAGCTTGGTCAAAAGCCTGTCCCTTTCAGCCAGTTTGTCCTGGGTCTTTTTCTGTTCAGTTATATCCTCTGCTGAACAGACCACGTATTCCACCTGGCCGGAGGAATTCTTTTTGGGCCATTTGACAATGGACAACAGACGTTTTTCTCCACTGGCATTACTCACCCATTCCTCTGTCCGGACCGGTCTGCCTGTGGAAAATACCTGCTGATTTCCTTCCCGGCAGACCTCAACCTGACAGGGAGGCATGATTTCGTTCAGGCTGGAGAAGGCCAGATCTTCCGGACTGACTCCGAAAAATTCTGCATGAGCCTTGTTCACTGCTCCATAAGTAGTTTCTGAGGTCAAATACCAGACCTGAGTCCGAATATTGTCCAGCAGAATCTGCTTGTTGGCCTCGCTCTGCTTGAGGGCCTGCTCTGTATTTTTCAGTTCAGTGATATCCAGGGCAAAGCCGATGACGCCGGAAACCAGTCCCTGTTCATCAAAAACAGGAATTTTGTGAGTAAGGCTCCACCCCGTCTCCCCGGAAGACTTGCGGTGCATTTCAGTCATATTGTACAAAGGCCTGCGTGACTCAAACACCTGAATATCATCCTGTAAATATTTTTCAGCCAGCTGAGAAGGATGAATCTGGTAATCAGTCAGACCCTTGAGTTTTTCTCCGGAAATATTGACAGTCTCGCAGAACAGTTTGTTGGCGTGAACATATCTGCCCTTTATATCCTTATGCCAGATCATCACCGGCACTGAATCCAGAATGGTGTTCAATTCGCTGCGGGTTTCGCGCAGCTCCAGTTCAGTCTGCTTAAGCCGGGTGATATCACTGACAATTCCGTCAATCCTGCTGGGCTGTCCATAATCATCCAGCACCAGCCTGCTGTGGTCCAGAATCCACTTAATGCTTCCGTCCGGAAGAACAATCCGGCATTCTCTGCTGAATGAACCCTGATCCAAAAGTGCATCCAAGATTTCCTGCACATTTTGCCGGTCTTCAGGATGGACAACCTTGTTCCACAGCATGGGATCATCTTCAAAGGCACTTACGGGTCGACCATATATTTTTTCCAGCATAGGGCTGAAAAAAACAGGCTCATAACCAGGATAACTGAGGGACCACACAGCCTGAGAAAGCCCGGAAAGGATACTCTTCATAAGGGCCTGACTTTCCCTGGCTTTGCCCTCTGCCTCTTTTCGGTCAGTTACGTCGGATATAAACCCCTGGTAGTGGACCACCTCCCCTGCTTGATTCTTTACCGCCCTTGTACTGCTTTCAGCTACAAAAACAGAACCGTCTCTGCGTACCAGCTCAAATTCCTGATTGATTATGGAGCCGTTTGATTCAAAGGCTTTTATAAACTCGTTTCTCTGGCCGGGATGTCTATAAACCTGGGAGGCTATGTCTGTTACAGACCGAATGAGCTCATCAGGATTTCCATAGCCCAGAAGGCCGGCCATGGCCTGATTGGCAGCCAGAAAGCGTCCCTCAGGAGTAGACATGAAAAAACCAATGGGTGCATCACTCAGAATATTTTCCAGCACATTGCAAGAACAATCACTCATATTTTCTGCCCTTAAGAGATCAAATTATTAATAACTTGACAGTCAAAAATTCTCTGTCAACGTTTTGTATTTACTGAGAATTTCCGGAATCCTGAATGTCCGCATCATTATCAGCTTCAACAGCCTGATTTCTTTATCTTTACCTTTAACTTTTAACTCTCAAGTTAATAATCTCCCTGCCAAAAGTCCTATTTCCCTGTAACAGTTTAGACCTTTTTAAAAAAAGCAGGGGGACAGGCACCCCAGCGCCTGTTTTTTATTTATGTAAAAATCAGCCTTAGAAAATCAAGGGCTGGGAGAGCCAGTCCCCCTCCGGGCGCCGCCTCCGGGCAGGAAGCCGTACCTCATGCAATTGGCTAAACTGTCACATTTCCCTTAAAAAACACGAGATATCACCTGTCCAGCCACTTGAAAAAACTGGATTCCGGCTCCAGGTCATGCCCGGGACAAGCCTGGCCAAAATGACAGGTTGCGGGGTATCGCGACTTTTTGCAGGAACATCCTTATGGTTCTGCTTCCAGTCTTTAAGCTGATTCAAAATTTGACCGGAAAAAGACTTCACAGCAGGTTGGAAGCCAGACGGAATGAAGCATTCCGGAATTTTTCAAGCCTGGACAGGGAAGCCAGGTCTTCAAGACTTATTTCCCGGCAGTGCAGGAGATCATCCATGAAAATTTTTTCATGCTCTGCCGCCTTACTGGCATCCAGTATCCAGACCATGAGCTCCTTGTGCAGCTGAAGGCTTCTGATATCCATATTCATGGTGCCCGCAGCCAGTACTGCGCTGTCCACGCTCATGGTCTTGGCATGCATAAAACCTTTGTTATAAAGAAAAACCCTGGCCCCGGCCTCCAGCAAGGCCTCAAAATAGGAATGCGCTGCATACCATGCGGTTTTCTTGTCGGGCCAGCCAGTAATCATGAGCCGGACATCCAGGTCTGAGAGAGCTGCATTGATCAAACCTTCGTAGATCTGATCATCAGGAACAAAATACGGGGACTGAATCCAGACACACTTCCTGGCCCGGCTGATGGCTGCACAATGAGCCCTGTGCGCAGTCTCCCACTTGTCTTCCACGCTGGTGGCAGCCACCTGAACCGGAAACATGGTCCCTGCTGATGGATAATTCTGCGGGAAAAACTGCTCACCAAAAAGGTTCTCCCCGGTGGCCCTGTACCAGCGCCTGCAAAAAAGCCTTTGCAGCTCTGCCACAGCAGGCCCCAGAAACCTGAGGTGGGTATCTCTCCAGGCCGGATACCTGGAACCCCCATCAATATATTCCTGCCCCACATTGATTCCGCCGGTGTAACCCAGGATTTCGTCAATGACTGCTATCTTCCTGTGGTTACGGTAATTGGCCTGACCTATCTGCCTGACATCAAAATGAACCCTGGCCCCGGCCCGGGACAGTTCCCTGAGTTCTTTCTTGGAGTAGGGCATGCAGCCAATGAAATCGTTAAGGATGCGGACCTGAACTCCTCTGCTCAGACTCTGCTTGAGCAGACTGCAGAGTTGGGCAGTCAGCTGATCATGTTCCCAGATGAAATACTGGATGTTTATACTTCTCCGGGCCTTGGCTATATCCTTTTTCAGATGATCAAACTTATCCTTTCCATTGGTGAACATCTGAATATCATAAGCAGGCAGAGGCGGGCTGCCTCCGGATTTGAGCACCAGCCTTACCAGACATTCCCATCTGTCAGCCAGGGGCTGTTTAATGGCCTGTCCGGCTTTTGGAGCATATTTTTTTCTGATTCTGTCCAGAACAGGCTGTTCCAGTAAATTCAGACGGGATAAATTGTGATCCCGGGAAGTTTTTTTCCAGTTTCTGCCCAGAAAAAAATATAAAATCAGTCCCAGCAGGGGCAGAAAAGTAAGTACTGTCAGCCAGGCCAGAGTTCGGGTGGGATCTCTCAGATCATTGATCAGAACAGCCAGGACGCTTAACCAGTATAAGAAAAAAAGCACTGCCAGGTAAACCGGCCAGTTTTCAACAATATGCCATTCCATCATGGCTGGCCGGCAGAGGAATCAGGCACGCCTGACTCAGGTAGGTCCAGAACAGCCCTGATGGAGGCCAGAAGATGCCCCAGCTGATAAGGTTTGCTGATATATCCGGAAGCTTTGCTGATGATATTCTGATTGTGGGCCTGGCACTCGGAATATCCACTGACAATAACTACCCTGGCCTCAGGATTCAGTTCCAGTATCCTTTTCAGGCATTCCTGGCCTCCCATGCCGGGCATGTTCAGATCAAGCACTACCAGGTCCACTGCCTGAGGTTCTTCAGCGTAAAGGCTTAAAGCTTCTTCTCCGCTGGCCGCGCTGATGGTTGTGTAGCCTGACCCTTCCAGGATTTCACAGGTGATTTCCCTGATTTCAGACTCATCGTCCACCACCATGACAGTTTCTGAGCCGCTGAGCGTTTTTTCATGCTTTTCAATTTCATCTGCCAGGTGACAGGCCTCTTTATCTGCAGGCAGGTATATCCTGAAGGAGGTCCCCTGCCCCGGCTCGCTGTAACAGAAAATCAGGCCGTTATGGGACTTGATGATCCCGTAAACAGACGCCAGGCCCAGTCCTGTTCCCTTGCCGGTTTCCTTGGTGGTGAAAAAAGGTTCAAAAATATGCTTCCGGGTTTCCTTATCCATGCCCTGCCCGGTATCAGTTATGGTCATGACCACGTATGGCCCGGGAGCTGCATCAAGCCGGGCCTTTCTGTCTTCAGCTCTGATTTCAGTATTGTCCGTCTCAATGATCAATTCCCCGCCCTGAGGCATGGCATCAGCTGCGTTGAAACCGAGATTGAGAAGAACCTGCTCCATTTGAACCGCATCAGCCTGAATCAGGCACAACTGATCATTGAGCCTGGTTTTTATTCGAACCATCCTTGGAATGGTTCTTTCAAGTATCTCCACAGCCTGTTCAATCTCCTTGTTCAGGTTGACCGTGGATATTCTGGCATCTTCCTTTCTGCTGAAGATAAGCAGTTGACGAATCAGACTGGCTGCCCTGTCAATGGACTTCATGGTGGATGACAGGCGGCTGTAATCTGGATGCTCGGAAGTTTTGTCCCTGAGCAGAAGCTGAATATTACCGCCCATGGTCTGCAGCAGATTGTTAAAATCATGGGCAACCCCTCCAGCCAGTATTCCCATGGACTCCATTTTCTGGGAATGCAAAAGCTGGGCCTGGAGTTTTTCTTTTTCCTGTTCAGCTTTCTTCTGCTCTGTCTGATCATAAATCATGGACAGCATCACCTGTCTGCCGCCTACAGTGACAAATTCCGCTGACAGAAGAACCATTATAATCTGCTTGTCCCTGGTAATCAACTCCACAGGATATTCCTTGCAGTACCCCTGATTTTCCAGGAGCTGGATCACCTTGTCCCGCTCAGAACTGTACTTCCATATCCCAAGCTGGCTGGAGGTTCTGCCCACCTGCTCCTCTCTGGACCAGCCAAGCATCTGGACCCATTGGTCGTTGACCTCAATAATTTTTCCGCTCCTGATGTCGGATATAACCTGAGGGGCCGGGCTGGACTGAAAAGCCTTGGCAAACCGCTCCTGGCTTTCCAGGAGCTCTTTTTCCTTCTGCTTCTGCAGGGTAATATCCCGGATGAGTTCAACAATATATTTAACCCGGCCGTCACTGCCTGTAACCGGATTGGCCTGACAGCTGAGATACCTGTCCAGCTCAGGGACATACTTTTCATTCACAGCCGGACGCTTGGTCCTTGCCGCCTGAAGCCCGGCGCACGGGTTACAGGGCGAGGCTCTATTCAATAATTGATAACATTTTTTGCCCTGGAGATCCATGGCATCAATGCCAAAAAACTCATACCCGGCCTTGTTGCACATTATCACATTAAGCTCAGTATCTTTGACGCTCATGGTGTCTGGGATATTATCCAGAATACCCTGGAGAATGGAATTCTTTTCTCCCAGAGCCTCCCGGCTTTTCCTGAGCTGATTCTCTGATTCCTGCTGCAGGGTCATATCCTCGGTAATCCCCACACATCCGGTCACCTGATTTTTATGGTTGAATAAAGGAGCCAGGTGAACCCGGACCGGGGTCTCTTTATCAGCACTCACTGATCTGTAAACATCCTGATAAAATCCGGTCAGGCCCTGCAGCGCCTTTTTGACTTCTTTCACCAGTTTAGCATCAGGAAGGTTAAGCAGGTTTAAGCCCAGCAGCTTATTCCTGGATGAGCCGATGATCTCCACGAATTTATGATTGCAGTCAATAATGACTCCCTGGTCATCCGTCTGCAACAGGCCCAGGGGAGAGTGCTCAAAGACCAGCCTGAAACGGCGGTCCAGAAGGTTTGTGATTTTTTCCGGCTGTGCAAGTTGATTGGGGCCATAAACATCCGTGCCCATGACCGCAAGTTCCAGATGGGGTTCAGATTCAAGAACAGGCAGGGTTTCTTCAGGGGTAACAGTATAAAATCTGGTGTAACCGTTATATTGAAGAATATTAATTATCTGAATAAATTCAGGAGTATCCGGTCCAATGATCAAAACCGGCTTCTGAAGTGAGTTGGGCATCTTGTAAAACGTCCGTAGTGATATTTCTGAAAAAAAATGTAACAGTTTCGCCCTTTTTAATGGAAAGCAGGGCACCCCAGCGCTTGTTTTCTGGTTAATAAAAGAAACAGACCTGGAAAAACAAGCTCTGGGAGAGCCAGTCCCGTGCCTCATGCAAATGGCTTAACTGTTACAAAAAAATAAGGGCACAGCCATTACTGTCCCTTTTTTAATATTCTCATATATCACCAGAGCTGACAACCATCAATTCAGGACTCCAGATCTGGCGGGATGGATTTTAACCATCAGCCGCCTTCAGAAGATGTCCGGAAAATGCAGCCGGGGATAAAACCCCGGAAAAGGATGGCTGTCAGCAGGCTTCCAGTTCCTGCTGGTCACCCGGAAGATGGCAGTGATCCAGCCTGCCCTGTTCCGGAAGTTCCTGGCAAAAGGAAAGCAGGGCACCCCAGGGCTTGTTTTCTGGTTGATAAAAGAAACAGACCTGGAAAAACAAGTTCTGGGAGAGCCAGTCCCCCTCCGGGCGCCGCCTCCTGGCAGGAAGCCGTGCCCCGTGTACATGGCTAAACTGTTACAAATCAGCCATTTTCCAGAGAAAGATTACTCAGGACAGGTTACTGTTTAATGACCTTAAACTTTCAATGCTGTTCCAGATCACAGTCCAGGGCATTGAGACATCATAAAAACTTTTCCATTCTATGCATAGCCTCCTCAACATTTTCCAGGGAATTAAAGGCGCTTATCCGGATATAGCCTTTGCCGCAAAGCCCGAATCCGTCACCTGGAGTACAGACAATGCCTGCCCTGTTTAAAAGGTCATCAAAAAAACTCCAGGAATCTCTTTTGCCGTCAATCCAGATATATGGCGAATGAACTCCTCCTGAGCACTCAAATCCGAATTTTTCCATTCTGGACCTGATGATTTGCGCATTGGCCAGATAGTAGCGCACATTGGAGCTGACCTGTTCCCGGCCGTCCCTGCTGTAAACAGCCTGAGCAGCCTTTTGAACCGGATAGGAAACCCCGTTGAACTTGGTGGAATGTCTTCTGTTCCACAAAGCGTGCACAGAAGATTCCCTGCCCTGAGCATCAAAGGCCCTGCATTTTTTGGGAACCACGGTAAAGGCACATCTGGTTCCGGTAAACCCGGCTGTCTTGGAAAAACTCCGAAACTCCACTGCAACCTCATCTGCGCCTTCAATTTCATAAATGGATCTTGGCAGCTCCTCATCCTGAATAAAAGCCTCATATGCGGCATCGTAAAGGATCAAAGCTCTGTTTTTCCGGGCGTATTCCACCCAGCGGGCCAGCTCTTCCCTGGTTATAACCGCTCCTGTGGGGTTATTGGGATAACAGAGATAAACCAGATCCACATCCTGTTCAGGGGGATCAGGGATATAGTTGTTTTCCCTGGTGGATTCAAGATAAACCAGACCCTGGTATCTCCCTTCCTGAAATTCACCTGTCCTGCCGGCCATGACATTGGTGTCCACATATACGGGATATACCGGATCAGGCACAGCCACCACCGCATCAGCAGCAAAGATTTCCTGAATATTCCCGGTATCACATTTGGCACCGTCGCTGATAAAAATCTCATCAGGCTCAATGTCTGCTCCCCTGGCCTGATAGTCGTTGACAGCTATAGCTTCCCGCAGAAATTCATATCCCTGTTCAGGCCCGTAACCTTTGAAGGACTCAGCAATGGCCATTTCGTCCGCTGCAGAATGCATGGCTTTGACACAGGCCAGAGGCAGAGGCAGGGTAACATCCCCTATGCCCAGCCTGATGATTTCCCGGTCCGGATTGTTCTTTTGAAAAGCCTGGATCCGCCTGGAAATATCTGCAAACAGATAAGAAGATTTGAGCTTGAGATAGTTTTCATTGATTCGAATCATAATAACTCCTGGTTTTTGAATTTTTCACGGGATAAAAAAAATAGGTTCTGGTGTCAAATTTCAGTAACATTTGAATCTGTCCGGCCCTTGCAGGACAATAAAACTGTGCCCAGGCCGGAAGCATTTCAGTGCTTCATGGCCTGGCTTGTTGAACAGTTTGTAGCAGTTTAGCCTTTTTTTTAGGAAAGCAGGGCACCCCAGCGCCTGTTTTTTTGGTTAATGCAAGAAACTTGAGAGTTAAAAGTTAAAGGTAAAGATAAAGAAATCAGGCTGTTGAAGCTGATAATGATGCCGACATTCAGGATTTCGGAAATTATCAGTAAATACAAGATGTTGACAGAGAATTTTTGACTGTCAAGTAAG
>CAZHCY010000019.1:0-15982 GCA_964531185.1 uncultured Desulfovibrionales bacterium
GGCGCCTGTTCTCCCCGAGGGCCTGTCTGCGCTGCTCCTGTAGCCCGGACAACTGTTCCGCTCTCTGCTCCGGACCTGCCTGGAGCATGGCCTGAATGGATTCATGCCTGGATCTGTTTACCCGCCAGAACCTGAGGGCGTCCCGGCCTGTAGCCGCCTCTATGCGCCGGACACCAGAAGATGCGGCTGCTTCGCTCAAAATGCAGAAACTGCCTGCCCTGGCCGTGGAATCCAGGTGGGTTCCGCCGCAGAGTTCCATGGATACATGGCCAATGGATACCACGCGTACTTTTTCCTGATATTTTTCTCCAAACAAAGCCAGAGCTCCCTTTTCCACAGCCTGATCCCGGTCCATTTCCCGGGTGTGTACAGGAATATCCTCCAGTATAGCCTGGTTGACTTCGTCTTCAATACGTTTCAGTTCTTCAGGGGTCAGGGCCTTGATGTGGGTAAAGTCAAAGCGGAGCCGCTCATGATCCACCAGAGAACCGGCCTGGCGCACATGCTCGCCAAGCACCTGACGCAGGGCTGCATGCAGAAGATGAGTGGCTGTATGATTTCTGGCCGTGGCAATTCTTCGCCCGTCATCCACCACCAGCCGGATCTGCTGATCTTTTTCCAGTTCCCCGCTGCTCATGCTGATCTCATGCACGGTAATCCCGGCTGAGGTCCTGCGGGTATCATGAACCCTGGCCTGCCCTGCTGGAGCTATAATCCGCCCTCTGTCTCCCATCTGGCCTCCGGATTCGCCGTAAAAAGGAGTAGTGGGAGAAACCAGCCAGCCTTTTTCTGTACCTTTGAGTTTGTCCAGAGGATTTCCTTGCTGGTCCAGCAGACAGCTGACCAGGCCGTGATCCTCAAGCTTGTCATAACCTGTGAACTGCACCTGAAAATCAGGGGGCAGCACCCTGCTCAGGCCGGAAAAAATGCTTTCCGCTTCAGCACCTTTCCAGGCCGCCTTGGCTCTTTGTCTCTGCTCGCCCATGAGCCTGGCGTATTCCTGTTCATCCACCCTGAAGCCCCTGGATTCAACAATATCATGCACTATATCCAGAGGAAACCCATAGGTATCATAGAGCTTAAAAGCCACTACCCCTGGAATGATCTTTTCTCCCCGGGTCTCAAGATCACTAATGGCCTCTTCCAGCAGTACCAGGCCCTTTTCCAGGGTCTCTGCAAAGCGCTTTTCTTCCTGGCTGACTGCCTTGGCCATGAACCGGGCTGATTCTTCCAGCTCAGGATAGGCATCCTTCATGGCTTTGACCACTTCATTGCAGACCTGATACAGAAAAGGCCTGTCCAGGCCTATGCTTCGGCCAAAGCGGTAGGCCCTGCGCACCAGTCTCCTCAGGATATAACCCCGGCCCTCGTTGGAAGGCAGAATGCCGTCTGCAACCATGAATGCCCCGGCCCGGGCATGGTCAGCAATAACCCTCAAAGCCACGTCATGGTCAGGATCCTGCTTATAGGCTGTGGAAGCCATTTCGGCAGTAAAGTTAATGAGCCTTTGAAAAAGATCTGTATCATAATTGGAATACACTCCCTGGCAGACCGCGCTGATGCGCTCCAGCCCCATGCCTGTATCAATGCTTGGACTGGGCAGGGGATTGAGCCGGCCCGATTCATCCCGGTCATACTGCATGAAGACCAGGTTCCATATTTCCAGATACCTGTCACATTCGCAGACCCCGATGCCGCACCGGGGGCCGCAGGCCATGTCCGGTCCCTGATCATAAAGAATCTCAGAACATGGACCGCAAGGGCCGGTATCGCCCATGGACCAGAAATTATCCTTTTCATCCAGCCTGAAAATGCGCTCTGCCGGAACTTTGGCTATGTCCTGCCAGAGTCTGGCTGCCTCGTTATCATCGCGAAAAACAGTTATGTAAAGTTTTTCCGGGGCAAGGTTCATTTCCCGGGTCAAAAATTTCCAGGCCAGGTCAATGGCTTCTTTCTTGAAATAGTCCCCAAAAGAGAAATTGCCCAGCATTTCAAAAAAAGTATGATGCCTGGCAGTGCGGCCCACATTCTCCAGGTCGTTGTGCTTTCCTCCCACCCGAAGACATTTCTGGGAGGTCACTGCCCTGGAATAATCCCTGTTCTCCTGCCCCAGGAACACTCTTTTAAACTGAACCATTCCGGCATTGGTGAACAAAAGCGTTGGATCGTTTTCAGGAACCAGTGATGAACTGGGAACAAGGGTGTGCGCATTATCCTGGAAAAAGCTCAGAAACCGCTGTCTGATCTTGGATGAACTTATCAATGACTGCTCCTTGGGGGTCTACTTTTCCGCTTCTGCGCTTTCAGCACTTTCAGGTTCTAAAATCCCCATCTGCACCAGAAGATCATGCTCAATTCTGGCTGCAATCTCCCTGTTTTCCTGCAAAAAAGCGCGGACATTCTCTTTTCCCTGGCCAAGCCTTTCAGATCCGTAGGCAAACCAGGCACCGCTCTTATCCACAATCCCGTGCTCCACGCCAAGATCCAGCAACTCTCCAACCCTGGAAATACCCATGCCGTATAGTATGTCAAACTGGGTCTCCCTGAAGGGCGGTGCTACTTTGTTTTTTACAATTTTGACCCTGACCCTGTTGCCCACCACCTCATCCTTGTCTTTGAGGGTCTGTATCTTGCGGATATCCATGCGGATGGTGGCGTAAAACTTGAGAGCGTTACCTCCGGAAGTGGTTTCCGGGTTGCCGTAGCCCATGGCTCCGATCTTCATCCGGATCTGGTTAATAAACACCAGAGCGGTTCTGGATTTATGAATTGTCCCGGTCAGTTTGCGCATGGCATGGGACATGAGTCTGGCCTGCCCCCCAACCTGGGTTTCGCCCATGCTCCCCTCCAGTTCAGCCTGGGGGATCAGGGCGGCCACCGAGTCCACCACCACCACGTCAACTCCCCCGGAGCGGACCAGCAGGTCTGCGATTTCCAGGGCCTGCTCTCCATAATCAGGCTGGGAAATGAGCAGTTCTTCAGTGTTTACCCCCAGCCTTCTGGCATAGCTCACATCCAGAGCATGTTCAGCATCCACAAAGGCGGCCACTCCGCCCTTTTTCTGGGCTTCAGCTATGAGATGCAGAGCCAGGGTTGTTTTGCCTGAAGATTCAGGGCCATAAATTTCACTGACCCGGCCTCTGGGAATGCCTCCCAGCCCCAGAGCCAGGTCCAGACCTATGGAACCTGTTGGAATAAAAGGAATGGATTGATGAGCATCATCTGAAAGGCGCATCACAGACCCTTGACCGTATTTGCGCTCAATGGTGGTTATGGCGGTTTCCAGGGCTTCTTTGCGCAATTCTTCCGGAGACATGCCTTTTTTGGCCATAAAAAACTCCCGTATCCCCCTTCAGCCGGGGACAAATGAACTGAATTAAAAACCGGACAGACCCGGCAAAGCATTATTCCTGCCGGATGTCTGCAATAAAAATTAATATATTATCCTGAAATCCATTCAAAATCAAATCCGGGTTCACTTGAAAAAACTTGATATCCTGGCATAGGCACTGTGATTATGAATGGATTCAAAACTTTCCACCTCCACTTCATACCAGGTGATCAGTCTGTGTCCGTCAAGGGCCATGGAAGCCCTGCGGACCACATCCTCCACAAAGGAAGGCCTGGAAAATGCAGCTTCGGTCACATGCTTTTCATCCTCTCTTTTCAGCAGAGGATATACTGGCGATGATCCGGATTCACAGGCTATATCAATGAGTTCTTCCAGCCAGAGCAAACCGTTGAAGCCGCACTTCATTCTGACAATGGCCCTCTGGCTGTGGGCCCCCTTTTCACTGATGGCCAGAGAGCAGGGACAGACCGTCATTACCGGCACTTCCACCCCAAGGATCATTTTGACCTTATTGTCAGCCAGTTCTCCGCAGAGAAAAGTGCTGAAGTCCATGACAAACTCATGTCCGCTTTTGGGGGCCCTTCTGGAGTAAAAATAGGGGAAATCAAACCTGAGTGCCGCTTTCTTGGCCGTGAGGATGGTGCATACTCTGGAGAGCAGGTCCTCAAGGCTTTCATAATTGAGCACCTGGGACCAGGAACTCAACACCTCCAGGAAACGGCTCATATGCGTTCCCTTAAACCTTGCCGGCAGATCCACACAAAGATCCACATCAGCCACTGTATGCTGGCTCCCCCTGGCCCGGTCCTGAACCAGCAAAGGTATCTTCAGGTTCTTCACCCCCACCCGGTCAATGGGCAGAGGAAGGTCTGAAGGCCCGTTCTGGATATCCTGCATCAAACCAGTTCCTTGCCTGTGGTGGCCAGGTTGAGACGCCCGTGCTTGACCCCCTTGATGGAAATAAGCCTATGGGAAGTTTCCCGGATTTTTTTCCCCTGGCCACGCAGAATAAGGACTTCCAGACAATTATCATGATCCAGATGAATATGAATGGAAGTCACTATCTCCTCCAGGGCCTGATGCTGAATCTCAGTGAGTTTCTGAGACAAATCGCTCTGGTGATGATCATAGACCAGAGACAGGATGCCTATGGTTTCCTGGGAGTCATCCTGCCATTCCTGCTGGACCAGTGCCCCGCGGATCAGATCCCGGATAGCTTCAGACCTGGTCTGATAACTCTTATTCTCGCATAACTCATCAAATTTGTTCAACAGATCCAGATCCAGAGAAACTCCAAAACGAATTGTTTTACCCATGACAATCCTCCAGCTGTGCTTACTGCAGCCTGATCTCCATCAGCCTGACTGTGGCCTTCTGGCCCGGTGCATTTATCTCTGCTTCAGATTTAATCACTGCTGCAAAGCCTTTATTGGCAAATCTTTCCCATATCCCGGGGGATATGTTTCTGACCGGATCAGCCAGCCATATCCTGGTGCCGGCCTGCAGATGTTCTTTGAAAAAACCGGCCAGGGGAAAGAAAAACCTGGTTTCGTAAAGTATATCCGCTCCCCAGATAAAATCCAGGGTTCCAGGGGCAAAACAGGGGCTGTTCCAGTCCATCTGCACCAGCCCCAGAGGCCGGGTGTTGTTCAAAAAAGCGTTCTGGCGGGCAAAATCAAGGGCAGGCCGCTGAAAATCAGCCCCTACAGCCCTTGCTCCGCATTCTGCAGCCACCAGAGTTGTCAGCCCCAGTCCGCAGCCAAGATCAAGACAGACCCGCCCCTTTATTTCCCGGGCCTTCTGATAAAGATACTCACCCAGGGCCACTGCTGCCGGCCAGATTTCAGTCCAGTAGGGAATATGATCTTCTTCAGCAGGATTCTCTCCAGTCATTTTGGCCCAGAACTCTTCAAGATCACCTGCCTTGCTCATGATCCACCTGGAGTGGGATACCGTCAACTCAAGTCTTTCTTCACTGTAAAACTGATCAAGATGATTCAAGGCTTATCCTTATCATAACAGTTTAGCCCGGTGCCTCCTGTCTCTTTGTAGTCAAAGGCAATCCGGCTTATCCTTATCACAACAGTTTAGCTCTTTTTTAAGGAAAGCAAGGCACCCCAGCGCTTGTTTTCTGGTTGATGTAAGAAAAAGACTTGGAAAAACAAGCTCTGGGAGAGCCGGTCCCCGTGCCCCATGCAAACGGCTGAACTGTTGCTCCTTATCATATCCCAGCCGCAACTGAGGTTCTGGTTATATCAGTTCTGGACTTTACCGGCCATGAGACCGCTCAGGATCCCGACTCCTGCAAGCACCGCAGGTATGGCTGCGGCATGCCAGGCAGGCAGAAAATCAATTCTGATCCATAAAGGAGCAAAGTAAAGGACGTTCCGGACAGCCATCTGGGCGGCCTTGAGAAGCACCATGGCCAAAATTCCGCCTGCCAGGCCATGGACAGCCCCGGTAAGCACCAGCGGAAAGCGTATATAGGACGGACTGGCCCCCACCAGAGACAGAATCTCCACCTCATCCCTGCGATGCAGCTGATTCAGCTTCAGGGTGTTGGCCACCACCAGACCAGTGATAAAAAGCATAATAAATATCAGGGGCCAGACAATCCTGGAAGTCACCTTCAGCCAGGTTCCGGCCATATCCAGCTGCAGAGGATTATAGCTGACTTTGTCCACGCCGGGAAGCTTTTCCAGCCTGGACAGCATCTCCTGGGCCCTGTCCCGGCCCTGTTCATCCTTCAGGGAAAATTCCACTTCAGCTGTGGGAGGCAGAGGATTTGAACCTGCCAGATGTTGTGGATCAAGGTCTTCAGAAATGGAATTCACCAGGACCTCCAGGGCCTGGTCCGGAGTGAAGCTTTTGATGGATTCAATGTCCCAGGTCGAAATGTCTTCCCATTGCCTTTGAACTTCTTCCAGGGGGTGGTCCTTTGCCCAGTAAACCTGAAACTGGACCCGGTCCTGGGTATCCCGGGCGATTTCATGAAAATTGTAAAGCACCAGGGCAAATATTCCAGCCAGAAAAGAGACAAAGGTAACTGCACTGATGGTCAGAACATGGGCCATCCGGTTTCTGCTGAAATTTCTGATCCCCTGCTTGAGGAGATTAAGAAAGATCCTCATGCCTGCTGTTCCTCCATGGACCAGGTGCAGTCAGTCATGCTCCCCTGTTCCAGACACAGGACCTTGGCCTGAGGCTGACTTTTGATAAGCGCCTCGTCATGGGTGGCAAAGACTATGGTGGTTCCATGGGCGTTAAACTGCCTGAAAACCTCCAGCAGCTGGAAGGAAAGCCTGTTGTCCAGGTTGCCTGTGGGCTCGTCGGCCAGCAGAACCCTGGGATTGATCACCACTGCCCTGGCCACTGCCACCCTCTGCTGTTCCCCTCCAGAGATCTCCTTGCACAGGCACCAGGATTTCCGCTCCAGCCTGAGTCCCCTCAACACCGCTCTGACTCGTTTTTCAATTCTGCTTCTGTCCATCCCGGTGACCAGCAGGGGCAAAGCTACATTTTCCCAGACAGTCCTGTCCGGAAGGATTTTAAAATCCTGAAAAACAATGGATACTTTACGCCGCAAAAGAAAAAGCCTGCTCTTGTTCAGCTCCCGCAGATCAAATCCAGCAATGCTCACCGCCCCCCTCTGCAGGGGAAGACTGCCGTGCAGAACCCGCATGAGGGTGGTCTTCCCTGCACCGGATGGTCCGGTCAGAAACAGAAAATCTCCCTTATCCAGGTTAAGGGAGATGTTTTTCAGGGCCCAGTATCTGCCGAAAGAATGGGAAAGGTGTCTGATATTGATCATGTCCTGCTTCAGACTTTTGCTCTGAGGGTTGCCAGAAGCTCAGAGGCCTCATTAAAATCAGGAGTTATGTCAATGGCTCTTTCCAGATACTTGAGGGCCACAGCCGGATTCCCGGCCTTGGACTGGGCCATGGCAGCGTTGTAAAGTACCTTGGAATTGTTTGGTTCTTTTTTCAGGGCCTGTTTGTAGACCAGCAGGGACTCCTTGAGCAGGTCTTTCTTGCGCAGGGCCACAGCCAGGTTATTCAGGGTGTCAATGCTGAGAGACTCAAAAAGGATGGCCCCGAAATCCACCTGAACCTGTTCCACAAACCCGAAATCCAGATACATGTTCCAGATCTTCTGTTTTAATTCCATATCCCTGGGGAATGCGTTTAAAAGGGTTATAAAGCTGGATCTGGCCCTGGGGAAATTTTTCATTTCCAGGTACACCCGGCCCTGAAACATCAGAAAATCAGCATTTCTGGGGTTCAGTTCAATGGCTTTGCCAATGCACTGGGCTGCTTTTTCCCAGTCTGCATGCACCCCGCGGATTCTGGCCTTTAAAAACCAGGCCCTGGTCATTTCCGGATTCATTTTCAGGGCGCTGTCCGCCATTTTTTCAGCTTCATCCCATTTGGCTTCCAGTTCCATGATCAAACCCAGTTCCAGGAATATTCTGGGCTTAAAATCCGGATTTTTCTTGAGAAAGTCCAGCAGAAGCAGCTTGGCTTTGAGGAAATCGCCATTCTGGACTTTCTCCTGAGTCTGAACCAGAAGCTTTTTCAGAACCCGGGCAGGAGTTTCCTTGAAAAGAGATTCCATTTTGCTTTTCAAAACCTGGATATTCAAGGGCTTGACCATATATCCGGTGGCCCCCAGATCAAAAGCCTGAGCCACGTCTTCCTTCTCACTCTTGGAAGTGACCATGAAAAAGGGCAGATCCTTGAGCCTGTCCTCTTCCCTGACTTTTTTCAGCAATTCCACCCCGGACATGCCAGGCATTTTCCAGTCTGAAATGACCAGGCCCACATCTGGTTTAGCCTGCAGCTTTTCCCAGGCCTCCTGGCCGGTGGCAGCCTCTTCCGTCTGCTGGTAGCCAAGCACCCGGAGAATATTAATCACAGTATGTCTGGCCGGCTCCACATCATCCACCACCAGTATGGCATGCTTTTCAGTGAACACGACCGGCCTCCCTGGAGTGCATGGTTACACAGAATCTGCTTCCCCCGGAAGGAGCATCCTCCACCCAGATTTTCCCCCCGAGCATCTCAGCAATGCGCTGGCAGATATAAAGTCCTAAACCGGTGCCCTGAATGCCCTTGGAGCTATTGATCCTGGAAAATCTTTCAAATATTTCTTTTCTTGATTCCAGGGGAATACCTGGTCCGGAATCATCCACATAAAGCCTGACAACATTCAGACTGCCGTCAGAAGACCGTCTGCCCGGTTCAGAAGCCCAGCCGATCATGACCATTCCCCCTTCAGGAGTGTATTTGACCCCATTGGATACCAGGTTTTTGATCAGATGGCTGAGCATGTTTTTGCCGGCCCTGACCATAATATCCGCTTCTCCAGTTATTTTCAGACTGATGCTTTTGCCCACGGCAACGGGCATGATTTCCTCAACTTCTTCCCTGACCGTCTCCTGAAGGGACACATCCTGAATTACGTCTGTTTCCTGCCATTGATCCAGCCTGGCCAGTTCAAGAAATTCGTTGATCATATCCAGAAGCTTCTGAGACCCGGCCAGAGCCGTATCCACCACAGGCTTCTGCTCCTGGTTCATGTCCAGATAAGCGAGCAGTTCCAGATTGGAGATCACAGCCGAAAGCGGGCTTTTGAAATCGTGAACCACCATCTGCACCAGTTCGGAACGCTCTTTGACCGAGATCATGAGCTGATTCTGCTTGATCTCCAGTTCCTGACTGATGCGCTGATATTTTTCCTTTTCCCTGGCCAGATCTTCCATGAGCAGAGAATTTCTGAGGATAGGAGATATCCATGATGAATAATCCTTTAAAAAATCAAGATCAATCTGCTGAAAAGCGGTATTGTCCAGCCTGTCCGAGGCATTGATCACTCCAAAGGCTTTGTCTTCCTCCGGCACCAGCAAAGGGACTGACATGAGGGAATCTGTCCGGTAACTCCCCGGCCTGGCCCGGCCGGCAAAATCCTGATCCTCATGGATGTTTCTGATGAACACCGGCTCGCTTTTAAGAAAGGACCTGCCTGAAATAGAATCCTGGGACACAGGCTGCTTCCGGCCGAGAATCTTTTTTCTGGTTGCAGCCAGAACCACCAGGTTTGAGCCCTGATCATCAGCAATCATAATGGAACCATTGCCGGCTTCAATGCCCTGCAGGATCATTTTCAGGCTTTTGTCCAGTTTTTGGGATAGAGAAAGGTTCTTTTCAGACAGCAGCCGGATGACCCGAAGAATAAGATCAGGGTACTTCAGCCCTGGATGTTCGCTTTCAGCCATGGCGGTTCAGACTGGCCTCCCTGTTCAGCAGACAGAGAAAAAATCCGGTTCATCCGCATTTGGTATACCCGCAGGAAGAACACACAAAACAGCCTTCCTGAAAGGTGAGCTCATCCCCGCACTCAGGGCAGGCCGGCCTCTGCAGGCCTTTGTAATCGGTCTTGACATTGTCTCCCTGCAGATACCGGTTCTCAAGCACCCAGCCCACTGCATCCGGAATGGAAAGCAGAATTCCTTTCTTCCGAAACACAGGGTGCTCTCCGCCAATTCCCTTGATCTGCTTGACCACGTCGCGAACGTCAACCCCGGACCTCAGGGCCAGGGATACCA
The DNA here is from genome assembly GCA_964531185.1 of uncultured Desulfovibrionales bacterium. GTDB lineage: Bacteria > Desulfobacterota > Desulfovibrionia > Desulfovibrionales > Desulfonatronovibrionaceae > CAZHCY01. The sequence continues at coordinate 9,957 of CAZHCY010000019.1, forward strand.
GCCGGCCAATGGCTTCAGCCTTGGCCGTGATGGATCTTCCGGAACGCCCAATGGTGGCAAACACCTCAAAAGGCTTGCCGTCCACCTCATTCACCGTCAGATACAGCTCTCCCAGGCCGGTTCTGACCTTCTGGGTAAAACCATAAACCACTTCAGGCCTTTCCTTGACCCCCACTGATCTGGCCGGTTCTTCTTTTGAACCCTTGTCCTCTCCGGTGCAAAGCACCTGAGTACTCTTGCAGCCGTCCCGGTATACAGTGACCCCTTTGCAGCCAAGTTCATAAGCCATCCAATATATCTTCCAGATATCATCCTTGGTGGCCTCATGGGGCAGGTTCACTGTCTTGGACACCGCATTGTCCGTGTATTTCTGGAAAGCTGCCTGCATCTTCAGATGATACTCCGGGGAGATATCCATGGCTGTGACAAAGACATCCCTGATTTCCTGGTCCAGAAAGTCCATCTCTTTGATGCTCCCCTTAAGGGCAATATCCTCCATGAGCTTTTTGCTGTAGCTCTGGGAGTCCTTAAGGGCTGTCTTAAGATGGCCATTGACTTCCATGAGCCGCTCGCCGTCCATGACCTGACGGACAAAGCTCAGGGCGAACAAAGGTTCTACCCCTGAGGAACATCCGGCAATAATGGACAGGGTACCGGTGGGCGCAATGGTGGTGGTGGTGGCGTTGCGATAAGGTCCAAACTTCTGACTGGCAAACACTGATTCATCGTATGCAGGAAAAGGCCCCCTTTCCTGGGCCAGGGTCTTGGAAGCCGACCTGGACTCCTTGTGAATGAATTCCATCACTTTTTCTGCCAGGTGAAGGGCATGATGGCTGTCATAGGGGGTTTTTAGCTGAAAAAGCAGATCAGCCCAGCCCATGACCCCCAGGCCGATTTTGCGGTTTTTATGCACCATCTCTGTGATCTGTTCCAGAGGATACCTTGATGAATCAATGACATTATCCAGAAAACGAACACTTAAATGCACTGTCTCTTTCAGGCCTTCCCAGTCTATACCGTCTGCTGACTGGGGAGAATAAAACCTGTCCAGGTTAATGGAGCCCAGGTTGCAGGCTTCGTAGGGCAGAAGAGGCTGCTCGCCGCATGGGTTGGTGCTTTCAATTTCTCCCTGGGCCGGGGTTGGATTGTCCCTGTTCACCCTGTCCAGAAAAATTATCCCGGGATCACCGCTTTCCCAGGCCTTATGCACCAGCAGGGAAAATACTTCCCTGGCCCTGAGGCTTCCTCTGTCCCTGTCAGAATGCGGTGCATAAAGCTTATAATCCTCATCATTTTCCACAGCCATCATAAACTCTTCTGTCAAACCCACTGACAGATTGAAATTGTTCAGATCCCCGTCTCTTTCCTTGGCCCGGATAAAATCCAGGATATCAGGGTGATCCACCCGCAGAATGCCCATATTGGCACCCCGCCTGGTTCCTCCCTGTTTCACCTGTTCAGTGGCAGTGTTAAAGATCTTCAGAAAGGAGATGGGGCCTGAGGCAATGCCCCCTGTGGAACCAACCCGGCTGTCCTTTGGCCTGAGTCTGGAAAAGGAAAAACCGGTTCCTCCCCCTGATTTATGGATCAAAGCAGCGTATTTTATTGCATCGAAAATCTCCTCCATGGAATCACCCACAGGCAGGACAAAACAGGCTGCCAGCTGTCCCAGTTCAGTGCCTGCGTTCATCAGGGTGGGCGAATTGGGCAGAAATTTATAGCCGGTCATCAGATCATAAAACATCAATGCCAGATTTTCTGCCCTGTATGAGGAATTTTCATATTTCTTTTCCTCATTGGCAATGCTTGAGGCCACCCTCCAGAACATGGCCCGGAAATCTTCCAGAGGTTCTCCGTCAGGGCCTTTTTGCAGATATCTTTTGGTCAGCACTGTGGCAGAGTTCTGACTGATCACCGGCTCCTTGAGATCAGCCGGCATTTTAGTGGCTTTCATGAAACTCCTCTTTACTCTTGAAGGGTTAAGGTTTTTTCACAGTTAAAAAACATATCAGCCAGACAGATGAAGCTCAAAACTTCAGGATATTTTTTCAGTCCTTTTGCTTTATTTATCTTCAGCCATTAAGAAAAGTTCGCTTTCCTGGACCATGACAGCCCGGGAACCCGGCAGGCATCCGGAAGCTTCTCAAGGCTCAGCTGCCAGGGAAAAGCCTAATATTTCTTCTTCTCCACAGGCCTGCCCGTGCCGATGTAACAGGTCTGCTGTTCTGCTTCCCGGGCAGATTCCAGGGACTGTTCTGTAAAGCCGTTGATGGGTCCCAGATATCTTCTGTCCCGGTGAGTTACCGGAGGACTTTGCATGTACAAAAGCAGAAGCAGGCAGAGATATTCCAGGGAATCCACATGAGTACGTTCATAGCCGTGGGTGGCATCCACTCCGAAGCAGGCCAGGGCGGTCCGCAGGTCATTACCCGCTTCCACAGCTGAAGCGGCATCGCAGCGGTAATATCTGAACACGGCGCGTTGATGGGGGATCCTGGATTCCTGACACAAATCAATGAGCAGATGGGTAAGATGATAGTCAAAAGGACCACTGGAGTCCATGACCCCCAGGGTGACTCCTTTTTCATACCTGTTGCAGCCCTGAATAAGAGGAGCGCTGTCAATGCTGACCATTTCAGCCACATCTCCGTGAAGCACAGCTGAAGCCCCTGAACCCACTTCTTCGGAAATGGTGAACAGCAAATGACAATCCACAGGCAGAGTTATGTCTGAGCTCTGCAGGGCTTTGGCCGCGGTCAGCAGAACAGCCACCCCGGCCTTGTTGTCCAGATGTCTGGCATTAATATATCCGCTGGTGGTGATTTCAGGCAGCGGGTCCACGGCAATCCAGTCCCCGGGGTTGAACCCCAGGTCCTGGAGATTTTCCCTGCTGAGACAGTCTTCATCAACCCTTACTTCCAGCTGATCCCAGGTCACGGGCTGGGTGTCTACTTCACAGTCAAAGGCGTGTCCTGAAGCCTTAAGGGGAAGAATGGTCCCTCTTCTGGCCCCCTGATCAGTAAAAATGCTCACCCTGGCACCTTCTGCAAACCTGCTGGACCAGGTGCCTATGGAGCTCAAAGCCAGCCTGCCGTTGGACTTAAGCCTGGTGACCATTGCTCCCAGGGTATCCAGATGAGCCACAATGGCCCGGTCCGGACTTGCTTTTTCGCCCTTGAGATCAGCCCGGATGGCTCCTCTTCTGGTCAGTTCATATGAAATGCCCAGATTGTCCAGCTCCTCACAGGCAAAGTAGACTATCCTGTCAGTATACCCGGCCGGACTGGGAATGTTCAGCAGGTTAAAAAGCATCCTCTTCAGATAGTGAATGTCGATGAAAAATTTATCACTCATAAAAATGGTTGTTTAGCCTGCCCGGATTGGCCGGGCCATTTAAGTTCTTTTCAATGAAAAATCCAGACTGGCTGAATCAGAAATATCAGATAACGCTCTGAGGGAAAAGCAGATCCACATACCTTTCAGCAGTGGGCATGGGTTCATGATTGGCCAGGCCGGGTCTTTCATTGGCTTCAATGATCACATATTCAGGCCCGTCCACTTCAGGGACCAGAAAATCCAGACCCACCACCGGTATATTAATGACTCTGGCCGCTTCTTCTGCAGCCCTGGAAAGCTCAGGATGAAGCTTCAGGGTTACATCGTGAATGGTGCCCCCTGTATGCAGATTGGCGGTTTTGCGCACTAAAAGTTCCCGGTCCGGCTCCAGCACATGGTCCAGGCTGTATCCAGCCTGTTCAAGGCATCTTCTGGTCTCCCCATCAATGGGAATCCTGCTCTCTCCGCCTGTGGCAGATGCCCTGCGTCTGCTTTGTTTCTGGATCAACTGCCTTATGTTATGCTCTCCGTTGCCAAAGATCCTGGCCGGTCTGCGCACCGCTGCGGCCACCACCTTAAAGTCAATGACAATAATCCGCAGATCCTGTCCCTGGATATAGTTTTCCAGAACTACGTCTTTGCAGACCTGGTAAGCGGTCCGGCAGGCCTTTTCCAGGTCTGCCGGATTTCTTATGTCCACGCTGATTCCTGCTCCCTGCTCCCCCTGAACCGGTTTTACCACCACTGCCCCATGCTCTTTGAGAAACCTTAAGTTTCTGTCCTGATCATCAGCCCTGATCTGTTCAGGCACCTGCAGTCCGGCCCTGTGAAGAATTCTTCGGGTCAGGGCCTTGTCCTGACATCTGCAGAAGGCAATGGCTGAGGTCAATTCACTCAGTGATTCCCAGCAGACTACGCTTCTGCCTCCAAAAGTCAGGGAAAAATGGCCTGTCTCTTTATCCAGAATTTCTACGCTGATGCCCCTGCGCCTGGCTTCCTTGACTATAATGGTTGCATAGGGATTCAGGCTGTCCAGATCCTGGCTTGAAGTAAACAGGGGCTCATTTATGGGGTTTTTCCTTTTGATACAGAACACCGGGACCCGTTGAAAGCCAATTTTTTCATACAGGGCTATGGCCTTTTCATTGTCGTGCATCACGGACAGATCCATATACGATCTGCCTCTGGCCAGAAAATACTCAGCCAGATGGCGGACCAGTCCCTCTCCCACCCCTGGATGGGGTGCCTGGGCATCCACAGCCAGACACCACAGGCTGGAACCGTTTTCCGGGTCATTAAAGGCCGCCTTGTGGTCAAGCCCGGTCACTGTACCGATAATCTGCTTTTTGTCCGCATCTTCAGCCACCAGAATGACGATCTTCCTGGAATTTCTGTGCTCCCACATGAAATTTTCGTTGGAATTGACCATCCCCCAGGAGGAATAAATCCTGTTGATACCGGCGCAGTCCTGGCTGTTGCTTATTCTGCGGATAACAAACCTCTTGGGAAGCACTTTGCCGGGCAAATAATCATGCAGCCAGAGACGGTAGGTATGAGAGGGATCCATGAACAGCTCCTGAGGAGCCAGTGACAGGACCACATGAGGATCCCTCAGATATATGGCTATGTCCCGCTTGCCCGGAGCCTCGCTGAGCAGGGTATCAACCAGAGTCCGGTGCTCCCTGAAAGTATGGGCAAAAACCAGCCGCCCCCAGCCGCATTCAAGAACAACATTTTCTTCGTCCCTGATCTGGGGAGTCAGGCTTCGCTTCTCCCAGTTTCTGAGAGAAGGCATGTTTCTGCGGTCCAGTCGATGATATTTTTTATGTTTCTGAGCCATGTTTAGTTCTCTAATAAGAGTTCTGCCACTTGCATGTGGCACTGGGACCGGCTCTCCCGGAGCTTGTTGTCTGTTTCTTCTATCAACCAGAAAACAAGCCCTGGGGTGCCCTGCTTTCATAAAAAAGGGCTAAACTGTTGGGATTTCAAATGTCTGCAGCCAGAGCTCCAGAAGGGCCACCTGCCACAGCCTGGAGGATCCCAGAGGAGTAATGGCTTTTTCCGGATCAGCAAGCAGCTTCCGGACATAGTCTGGTCTGAAAATTTTTCTCTTTTCAGCTCCCGGGTCAGACAGAACCTCCCGGACAAAATCCAGAAACTCCCCGCGCAGGTATTTTAAGGCCGGCACAGGGAAATAACCTTTGGGCCGGTCAATGACCTGTTCTGGAAGGATCTTTCTGGAGGCCTCCTTGAGCACGTGCTTGCCTCCGTGACTGACCTTGAACACGGCCGGGATCCGGGCCGCCAGTTCCACCAGTTCATGATCCAGAAAAGGCACCCTGGCTTCCAGCCCCCTGGCCATGGTCATATTGTCCACTCTTTTCACTGGGTCGTCCACCAGCATAACCAGAGTATCCAGACGCATGGCCCTGTCAATGGTCGAGTCTGCTCCTGGCCTGCTGAAGTGCTCCTTTACAAAATCCAGGCTGAAATCCCTGCTGACCAGCTCCGGATGCACAGCCCGGATAAACGCCTCATGAGGACCGCCCAAACAAACCCGGGCATAAGCCACCCCCCCCCGGGCGCTTCCCATGACCGGAGGATACCAGTCCTACCCGCCGAAAATCACATCAGCCCCCTGACCGCTCCGAACCACTCTCAAATGACCGATCCCCACCACGCACAACACT
>CAZHCY010000020.1:0-15912 GCA_964531185.1 uncultured Desulfovibrionales bacterium
TCCCGGTTATAAAAAGATCCGTAAGCAGGGCCTGTCTGCGGAGCTCAAGGCCGGCCTCCGGGCCCTGGCTTTTATCATAGGTATCCAGGACCTTCATGTCATGGCTTTCTTTCAGAAGATCGTAAAGACCAGTCTGCTTAAAGGTGGCTGATCCGCCCCAGGAAATGGAAGCCGGTTTAAGCTCCGGGATAATCTTTCTAAGCACCAGATCCGAAGCCTGTTTGCTGTCTTCTGCGATAAAACATTCAAAATTGTTGTCCTCCAGGTTCTCCTTTACCTCTGCCAGTCTGATATTCCAGTAATCTTTAATGTCTTTACTCATAACCTCTCCTTTTGCTGAGCAGTCCAGCCATCTACACACATCAGGGATTCTGCCCCTGCGTGTCTGAAAACGGCTGGCCCCTTATGTTTTTCCCTGTCCTGCCGGTTGAATTTTTACGCCCATGCCTGCCGGATTCCTGCGAACCAGAAGATAATTTCCAGAAGAAATGATGCTAATCCATCCGCCACAAATGATTCTGCCCGGCTGCAAAGGGTCATTTCCCACTAATATCCCGACCTCTTGAACTGATTCAAACTAAAAAAAATGCCCCGGGCTTACAACCTTTTTTCACCTTGAATCACCCCCATTTGCCAAAAATCCTGTAATGGGTTACAGGTACAGGTTAATCAGATGAAAAAGGCACGGCAATCAAGCCTAACCCTTAAAACCACAGGATTTTGATTATGTACGATTACAACAAAGGACAAAAAACCATTGCCAAAAAAATGATCACCAGGCTGGAAAAAACAGCCCGGTCCCAGGAACATGCAGGACCAAACCAGGTGCTGCTCAACCGGTCAGATTCCGGGTCAGATCAGGAAGCAGCCGGCTGGAAATCCAGATGGACTGACTGGAAATGGCATGTGGCCAATTCAGTTCAGGATATTCAAACCTTTGAGACCCTGCTTGGAGTCAGGTTTTCCGACCATGAACGCAAGGCATTTACCCGGACTGTGGATAAATTTCCCATGGCCGTAACCCCTTACTACCTTTCTCTAATTGATGCCTCGGATTATGCCAATGACCCTGTCTTCAGACAGTCTTTTCCCTCTCCTGCTGAATTGTGCATTGAAAGAAGCGACATGACCGACCCCCTGCATGAAGACAAGGACAGCCCCACCCCGGGCATTACCCACCGTTATCCGGACAGGGTTCTTTTTCACGTCAGCAATATCTGCTCCATGTACTGCAGGCACTGCACCAGAAAACGCAAGGTGGGCGAGCAGGATTTCATGCCCGGCAGGGATCAGCTCAAAAAAGGCATTGATTACATCAAAAACACTCCTCAAATCAGAGATGTCCTGCTGTCCGGGGGTGATCCCTTCATGCTTTCCGATGAGAGAATAGACTGGATACTCGGGGAGCTCGGGCGCATCGACCATGTGGATGTGGTCCGCATCGGCTCCAGAATGCCGGTGGTGCTGCCCTGCCGGATCACCAGCGACCTGGTGCATGTGCTTAAAAAACATCATCCTTTGTGGCTGAACACCCATTTCAATCATCCCCGGGAAATGACCCGGTCTTCCAGGGCGGCCCTGGCCATGCTGGCTGATGCCGGCATTCCTCTGGGCAATCAGACTGTGCTTTTGGCCGGGATCAACGATTGTCAGCGGCTTATCCGCACCCTGAACCAGAAATTGATCAAGAACCGGGTCAGGCCCTACTATCTTTACCAGTGCGATATGTCTGAAGGGCTGAGCCACTTCAGAACTCCGGTAGGCAAAGGCATTGAAATCATTGAAAGCCTCAGAGGACATACCAGCGGATTTTCCGTTCCCACCTATGTGGTGGATGCCCCTGGCGGAGGCGGGAAAATACCCGTCATGCCCAATTATGTAATCTCCTGGGGGGCCAACAAGGTCATTCTGCGCAATTTCGAAGGGGTCATCACCACTTATCATGAACCTGAAAGCTACAAGGCCAATTTCTGCCACAGAAAATGCAGCACCTGCAATCTGCAGCTCAAGGAAGAGGATGCCCGGGAACAATGCGTGGGCATTCAGAAGCTGCTGGAAGACAGCGAGAGTACCAGCAGCCTGACTCCCAGCGAAAACCAGCGCATGGACAGGAGAAAAAGCGTTGCCTGATGTAATTGAATCCCTGGGCGGTTCCCTGATTCAACATGGAAACCTGAACCAGAGAATTTATGTCATGCGTCTGGACCCTGCAGACTGCCCGGACATCATCACTGCCCTCAGGGACCTGGCCCTGGCCCGCAGATATACCAAAACATTCGCCAAGGTCCCTGAGAGTTTATCTTCACTGTTTCTGGACCAGGGCTACAGTGTGGAAGCCCGGGTGCCGGGATTTTTTCAGGGACAGATCCAGGCTGACTTCCTGGCTTTTTATCTGGATGAAAAGAGAAAGATTCCTGCCCGGCCCGGTCTTATCCAGGAGGTGATTGACCAGGCCGAAAAAAAACATGGCCAGGGCCTGAGCTCTGACCAGAACGGATCCTGGAGGATTGAGCCCATGACCCGGGAACTGGCTGAACCAATGGCAGAGCTTTATGCCCGGGTTTTCCAGTCTTATCCGTTTCCCATCCATGATGCAGAGTATCTGCGTGAAACCATGCAGAATCATGTCATCTACCTGGGAGCCCGGAACAGGGAAACCCTGGGAGCCCTGGCCTCAGCTGAAATGGACCGCACCAGCCTGTGCGCTGAAATGTCTGATTTTGCCTGCCTGCCCTGTTTCAGGGGGCACAATCTTTCTGTCCGGCTCCTGGAAGCCATGATCTTTCGCATGAACCAGGAGGGCATCAGGACCTTGTATTCCATTGCACGGTCAGTCTCCTACGGCATGAACATCGCCTTTGCCAAGACAGGCTTCTGCTTCGGGGGCACCTTGATCAACAACACTCATATCTCAGGCGGGCTGGAAAGCATGAACGTCTGGTATAAACACCTGTAAGTCTGCCCTGGGGCCATCTTTTGAGGTTGAAGCCAGGACTGGGAAATGTTAAATATTCTCAATGCTGACATTTATACACTCTGCTGATTTTCATCTGGACAGCCCTCTTCTGGGGCTTGACCGGTATGAGGGAGCCCCGGTCCAGGAAATCCGGCAGGCCACCCGGAAAGCCCTGGCCAATCTTGTTGATCATGTCCTGAAGCAGAACATCCCGCTGCTGATAATCTCAGGCGATCTATATGACGATGACTGCCCTGATTTTCAGACCCTGCTTCATTTTTGCAGGCAGATGGACCGCCTGGGCCAGGCCGGGACCAGGGTAGCCCTTATTCAGGGCAATCACGATGCCGGCAATCCCATGACCGGATCACTGCCTTTGCCGGGCAATGTCACCCTTTTTTCCAGCCGGAATCCGCAAACCCATATTCTGGAAGACCTGGGCGTGGCTCTGCATGGCCAGAGCTATGCCAGGGCCCAGGTACTGGAAAACCTGGTCCGGTCATATCCTGATCCTGTTCCCGGCCTGTTCAATATCGGACTTCTGCACACCTCCCTTTCTGGCACCCCTGGTGAAAGCGGGTATGCCCCGTGCAGGCTCAATGATCTGCTGGCCAGAGACTACCAGTACTGGGCCCTGGGGCACAATCACCGTCCGGAAATTGTCCATGACCGCCCTCTGGTGGTCTTTCCCGGCTGCATCCAGGGCAGACATATCAGGGAGCCGGGCCCCAAGGGCTGCGTCCAGGTCCAGGTGAACGACTCCGGCCGGGTCCATCAGGAAACAGTCACCCTTGATGTCTTCAGGTGGCAGACCATGCAGCTTGACATTTCCGGGCTGACCACCATGGATCAGATCATGGACCAGGCTGCTCTGAGTTTAAAAGAGGTCTTCAGCAGGGAATCCGGGAACCGTCCCATGGGCGTGAGACTCATCCTTAAGGGGACAGCCCGGGCCCATGACAGTCTGATCAGAGACCCGGAAAAAGTTCAGGCTGCCATCCGCCGGATTGCGACCGAAATCTCCGGCGGGACCATCTGGATGGAAAAAATCATTCAGGACACCCGGCCAATGGTTGACTGGGACGAGCTTGGAAAAAGCCAGACCCCCCAGGGACATCTGATCCGCTTCATTGATCAGCTGGAAAACCATCCTGAATACCTGGAAAAACTTGGAATAAATCTTACTGATCTTTCCGCCAGAATTGCCGGGACAGGGGTTTCCCTGCCGGATCTGAGCCTGCCCGGGGAAAGGGAAAAAATCCTGGAAAAGGTCAGAAATCTGATTGTGCCCTATCTGTCCACATAACCCTGTCCGACACCATGAAGATTCAACAGCTCCTGCTCAAGGCTTACGGCCATTTTACAGACACTGCCCTTGACTTCAGCGGACCGGAAAACATGCACATCATCTTCGGTCCCAACGAAGCAGGCAAAAGTACAGCCATGCGGGCCCTGGACTGCTTTTTTTTCGATTTCGGACATTTATGCCCGGATGCTCATATCCATGCCTACAAAAACCTGGCAGTGGGAGCGCTCCTGGAAACCGGCTCCAGGGAACTGATTCAGCTGACCAGATTCAAGCGGAACAAGAACAGTCTGCTGGATGCAGAGGGCAGGCCTGTAGATTCTCAGTACATGAACTCCATCATGTCCGGGCTGACCAGGGAAATATATTCAGCCATGTTCGGCCTGGATCACCAGAGCCTGCGTCTGGGAGCCGAAGAAATCCTCAAGGGTGGCGGGCATCTGGGTGAAACCATCTTTTCCGCTGCCTCCGGGCTGACCACCCTGCGCCAGGCCCTGCAGGCCATGGAGGAACAGGCCGGGAAACTTTTCGCTCCCAGGGCTTCAACCAGGCCGGTGAATGCGCAGGCCGCAAAAATCCATACACTCAGAAAAGAAATCCAGAAGAAGTCCATCAAACCGGCCCAGTGGGATGAGGCCCGCCAGCGGCTTGACTCTCTCAAGGCCAGTAAAAAAGAGCTGGAACAAGAAACAGCTCTTTTACAGACCCGGATTGCCGCAAACCGGCGTTTGCAGCAGGCCCTGCCTGATATGGCAGCCCTGTCCCAGGTGGAAGCATCCCTCAGAGAGCTTGAACATGTCCCTGAGCTGGCTTCAGACTTTTCCAGCCGCAGGGCTGAACTTGTCAGCAGCCTGAACCGGATGATCATTGAACTTGATGAACTGCACAGAGAGGAAAGTCAGGCTGCCCGGCAACAGGAAGGTCTGTGTATCAATGAGCTTATCCTGGCAGCCCATGAAGAAATTGAATCCCTGGCTGCCCAGATCCAGTCAGTCCAGGATTCAAGAGAACAGATCCAGGAAATCGAACTTGAAATCACGGGCAAACAAACCCTGCTTGAAGAAAATCTGCAGATCCTGGGCATAACCCAAGAGCAGGCAAAAACCGAGTTTTTCAGGATCTCAGAGGCTGCGGCCGGCCGAATCCAGAGCCTGAACAGGAAAATTGCTGATTGTGAGCGCGATATCCTGGCAATAAACAATCAAATGAATCAGGCCCGGACCAAGCTTCATCAGATTGAATCAGAACTGAAAAACTCTCCGCCTGGAGCGGACATGGCAGTGCTGGATTCCGTATTATCCAAAACCTCCCAGGCAAAGCGCCTTCAGGAATCCATCCGCCTGGGTCGTCAGCGTACAGAAGAGCTGAACCTGTCCCTGCACAGAAAACTGGCTTCTCTTTCCCTGTGGAACGGGGATCTGCAAAGCTTTCTCACTCTTTCCCTGCCTCTTCCCGAGACCATTGAAGCTTATCGCACCAGATTTGCCCGGGTTGACCAGGATATACACCTGGCCCGGAACAAAACCGCTGACCTTGAAAAATCCCTGGAGGACAGAAAAAACTCTCTCAGGTCCATTGATCCTCAGGGAATAATTCCCAGCCACCAGGATCTCCTCCAGGCCAGGGAACTTCGCAGCCAGGGCTGGCAGCTTATCAGGTCCCTGTGTTTTGAAAGCAAAGAACAGGCCTGCTGTTCTGAGTCCTTTCTGCGTAAAACCGGGGAGGCAGATCTGAAAAAGGGGTTTGAGGTCTCCATGCAGAAGGCTGATGACCTGGCTGATCAGCTTATCAGACATGGAGATCAGGCTGCTGCAAGAGCCGGTCTGCAGAGAGAAATCAAACAGATTCAGCAGGCCCTGGAAAAGCAGAAGGCCCTTGAGCACAGCCTGACCCTGGAAAAAAAGAAAATCCAGGACCATTGGGAACAGGTTTGGACCCCCCTCAGCATTTCCCCTTTATCCCCCGAGGAAATGACTGCCTGGCTGGAGAAGGCCAGGGAGATCCGCCATCTGAGCCAGGAGCTGGACCGGGAGACCATCATCCTGACACAATTGCTCCAGGAATATGATCAGCTTCTGCAGCAGGCTTTGGGAGTTTTGGCTGATCACGGCACTCGTCTTTCCCCTGAACAGGACCTTGAGTTTGTGCATGAAAAGCTGGTTAGACTCAGAGAAAATGAACAGAAGTCCGCGTCCAGGATTGATACCCTCAGGCACCAGCAAAGCGAGCTCCAGCAGGAGATGACACAGCTGGACAGCAGGCTGGCTCAGTCCAGGCAAAAGCTGCAGTCTCTGGAAAAGGACAGAAAACAGACCCTGGCGGAACTGAACATTCCGGCTGAACTCAATCCGGATCAGTCCAGAGATCACATGGCTGTCCGGCAGAAAATCCACAATCTGCTCAATGACCTGCAAAGGCTCTGTGAGCAGCAGTCCCGGCACCAAAACAAGTGCCGCTCTTTTTCCAGGCGCACCAGAAGCCTGATCCAGCGACTTGAATTCATTCCTGAAAAACAGGACAATCCAGAGGACGCGGTCAGCAGGCTCCTGGCCCTTGCCCGCAAAGAACATGAAAACAGCGCGGCGCTGAAAAATATTGAAAAGCAGCTGGAAAAAATCAGGGAAAAAACACGGAAATTAAGCCGGGAAAAACTGGTTCTGGAAAAAGAGCTGGCCCAGATGTGCTCCCTGGCCGGTGTTCAGGACCATGAGCAGCTTCCTGATGTGGAGGCCCGGTCCGCAAACAGAAAGGAGCTGCTAACAGAAAAAAGACATATCAGAACCAGACTTCAGCAGCTGGCAGCCGGAGAAAATCTGGACTCTTTCCTGACCAGAGCTGAAGCCTGCGACCCTGACCAGCTCCAGACTGACATCCAGCACATGAAACAGGAGCTTGACCAAAAGCAAAGCCAGCTGGAAGATATCAAACAGGATATCTTTGAGGCCGATCAGACCTTGAGCAGCATGGACGGCACTTCAAATATTCTGGAAATGGAGGATGAAATCCAGGAACAGAGAGCATTGCTCCAGGACAATGTCCATGAGTATCTGCGTCTGAAAGTCGCCGCCGCTGTCCTGCAGGCGGCCACAGAAGAATATGCCGGAGCCCATCAGGGCCCTGTGCTGCAGAAGGCCGGGGAAGCCTTCAGAAACATAACCGGAAACTCTTTTTCCCGGCTGGTGGCTGACTATAATCACAGGGGAGATCCGGTCATCAAGGCGGTCAGGCCCTCTGACTTTAAGCTGGAAGTCCATCAGCTCAGCGAAGGAACCAGGGATCAGCTCTTTCTGGCCCTGAGGCTTGGCGGTATATACAGATACCTTGAAAACAACCAGCCTTTTCCTCTTATTCTGGATGATATCCTGATCCACTTTGATGATCAGCGCTCCAGGCAGACCCTTTCTGAACTGAGCAGACTCTCTTCCAGCACCCAGGTCCTTTTTTTCACCCACCACAGCCATCTTGTTGAGCTGGCCCGGGGTATCCCGGAAACCGGGAGGCTGAAAATTCATGAGCTTTGAGCGGATTGATACCCTTAAGGCCCTGCAGCTTATCAGCAGCAAAGGGGTAATGGTCACGGCCACCAGACGACTGGCCCGCTTCTGGGAACTTGAATTTGCCCGGTATAATCAGAAACAGGGCCGAACTGTCTGGCCCACTCCCAGGATAATGCCTCTGTCCGCCTGGCTGGAACATCTTTTTTCCCTTCTGCCTGCAGGGCAGGAAGAATATCTCCTGAACCCTGTGCAGGAGCTCTTTCTGTGGGAAAAAACCATTGAACAGACAGATCCGCATGCCGGTCTTATGGGCCTTTCAGCCCTGGCAAAGGACTGTATCAGGGCCCTGGAGCTCATAAAGGCTCACCAGATCCCGGAACAGGAAATCGCAGCCCTGGATGATGAACAGGGACGGATTTTCACTACGTTGTTTGAAATATTTATCAATAGCTGCGCCCGGAATAAATTCATTACCCGGGCCTGCCTGTCAGACTGGCTGAGCAAAGCCCTGCCCGGGCATTCTGACCTGGTGCCTGAAAAGCTCATTGTTCAGGGTTTTCTGGACTTCACTCCCCAGCAGGAGCATTTCCTGAACAGCCTGTCTTCTCAGGGCTGTCAGATCTTCACTGTCAGGCACAGCATCAAGCCTTCAGTTATTTGCCGCACAGGCTATGATTCCTTCCAGGCCGAGGCAGAGGCTGCAGCCCGGCGGGCCAGAGCTGTACTGGAAAAAAACCCTCAGGCCAGGGTGGGCATAATTGTCCCGGAACTGGAAAATCTGCGCCAGGAAATTCTTCGGATCTTTGATCAGGTTTTTCATCCTGAATACACAGTCAGGATATTAGAACCCGAAAACCGGGCCTGTAATATTTCCCTGGGAAGCGCTTTGATCAGCTTTCCCCTTGTGTCTGCAGCCATGAACTTTTTAAAGCTTCTGTCTTCGCCGGCATGGGAGATTGACTGCCTGGAGGAATTCCTGTTCTCTCCTTTTTTCCGGGGCGCGGACAGCGAACTGCAGGCCAGGTCCGCTCTGGCCCTGGAGCTTCGGCAGAGCAGCCAGCCCTGGTACAGGCCCGGACATATCCTCAAGCTGGCCTCTGATCCTGGAAAGGACTGCCATGCTCCGCTGCTGGCAAATATTCTGTCCAGCTCCATGGACAGCCTGAAACACCAGGCTGACAGTCAAAGTCCTGGATCCTGGGCCGGGTTTATTTTTGATCTTCTGGTAAGGGCTGGCTGGCCTGGCAGCAGAACCTTAAACAGCGCTGAGTATCAGGCCTGTCAAGCCTTCAAGGAGGAATTATCATCCCTGGCCTCTCTGGAAATGATCTGTGCCCGGGCTTTATTTTCAAAAATGCAAAACGCCCTTGAACAGCTGCTCAGCCGCAGAATTTTTCAGCCTGAAACCCCGGAGACCCCGGTTCAGATTCTGGGAATCAGAGAATCTCCTGGGCTGGAATTTGATCATCTCTGGGTAATGAACTGCAGTGCTGACAACTTTCCTGGTCCAGCCAGGCCCAATCCCCTGCTGCCTGTACAGCTCCAGGCCAGGTACAGGATCCCCGGCGCTTCTCCGGAAACCAGGCTCAAGCTTGCAGAACAAAGAATCAGCATGCTTTCAGCATCGGCCGGGCGCATAATCTTTTCCTACACTTACCTGGATCAGGACCGTCACGTCCTTGAGAGCCCGTTGATCAAAAATTTTCCCCAGGCCTCGCCCGGGGAAATCTCAGGGTTTGAACCCCAGGATATCCCTGCTCTTTTCCACGATCCCTCATTGCTTATCAAGACCATAGACGATTATGGGCTGCCCTTCACCGGCAACAGGCTCCAGGGCGGTGTCCGAATTTTCCAGGAGCAGGCCCAATGCCCATTCAAGGGCTATGCACGGCATAGACTTAAAGCAGACCCCCTTAAGGAGCCCCAGTTGGACTTGACAGCCCTGGACCGGGGCAATCTGGTGCACAATGCCCTTAAAAAATTCTGGGATGAAGCCTGTTCTTCCCAGGAACTTCAGGAAATAAAGGAAGATAATGCATTATCCGGATATATTCAGGATGTCTGCCAGGCTGCCCTGAAAGAATGGGACCTCAGGGAACATGTCCTTTTTACTGAAGCATTCCAGGAGCTGGAACACATGCGCCTGTGCCGGATCCTTTCCGGATGGCTCAGCCTGGAGCTTGCAAGGGAGGACTTTGAGGTTCTGGCCCATGAAAAAAAAGAAGAAATAACCATTTCAGGACTGGGCCTCAAAACCAGGCTGGACAGGCTGGACAGAATCGGCCCGGATCAGCTGGTCATAATTGATTACAAAACCGGATCCAGCGCCTACAACCTGAAAAACATCTGGATGGAAGACAGGCTCCTTGAACCCCAGCTGCCCATTTACTCCCTGATTACATGCCAAAACACCGCTGGCCTGGCCCTGGCCTTGGTCCATCCTTCACTGGTCCGGTTCCAGGGCATCATATCCTCAAATCACCAGAACAGTCTGGGCCAGAAGCTTTCCACTCCGGAAAAATTCAGCAAACAGGATTTACAGGAAATAATTACTCTGTGGCGAGAAAAACTGGAAAATCTGGCTGGAGAAATCATTGAAGGCCTGGCCCTGGCCGACCCTTTTCCACCCCACCAGGACAATACCTGCAGATATTGCGGGCTCATGCCCCTTTGCAGAATCCTCAGCAGCCAATTGCCGTCTGCTCAGGCTTAAGGCTTGAAAACCCTTGGATTCATCTGAAAAGTCCTTTAAGCAGGGTATTTTCTTGATAACTATTCCCGGTAGTTTTTCCTGGCCCGGGAAAATTCCTCCTGAAAATCCTTTTTAAGCTGGGTCATATCAGGCTGGCTGCTTTTGGTTTCCAGGTGGACCGAGGTCATACTCATATCCGTATACCCGCATGGATTGACGTATTTAAAAAGATCAATTTCCCTGACAAGGTTCAGGGCCAGTCCATGATAGCTGACCCATCTGCGCACTGCTGTACCCATGGAGCAGATCTTTTTGCCCCCTGCAAAAACCCCCGGCCTGCTCTGCATGGTGTGTCCTGCAATGTTGTAGCGCTTGAGCAGGCTTATTACCATTGTCTCTAAAAAAGCAAAAAAATCTTTTATACTCCCAGGCCTTTTTTTCAGGCGCATGACCGGATAAACAACAAGCTGACCAGGAAAATGACAGGTAATGTCTCCGCCTCTGGTGCTTTTGATCACCTGCACCCCCATTAAGGCCAGCTTTGACCTGTCTGCCAGAAGATTGTGTGCTGAATGGCTGCGGCCCAGGGTAATTACTGGATGGTGCTCCAGCAGAAAAATCTGTTCCGGTCCTCCGTCCAGCACATCCTGGACCGCCTTAAGCTGAAGCGTCCGGGCCTGCTCATAGCTGAGCAAACCCAGATCCAGAAAGACACTGTTCATGCTGGACCGGGCCTGTTTAATTTTTGAAACTCAAAACGCATCTGACCGGTAAATCCGGTCATGTAATCCTTGTCTTCCAGGGCAGGGTTGAAGTTTTCAACCCTTGTTTCAAGCTTGAGGTTTTTCCGTCTCAAATCCTCGTCCCTGGCCAGCATAAGAGCCCCGGCCAGGGAGGTGTTGCCCATAATCCGGCATTTGCTCATGGAGCCCTGGGGAATAAAACCCAGGGTTTCCAGATCCTGAGGCTGAATATGTTCACCCAGGGAACCAGCCACATAAAAAGCAGTGAGTTCTCCTGGAGAGATGCCTCCCCTGGCACAAAGATAGTTGAAGCCTGTGGTAAAGGCTGCCTTGACCTTGAGAATTTCTTCAATGTCCAGAGGCTGCAGGTAAAATGCAGAGCCTGGAAAAAGACTCTTATCCCTCACCTTGGCAAAGATTTTTCTGGACAGAGGTGTTGCTCCTGGAGCAAAGGACCCCTGCCTGGTCACCACCCCCAGCCGGACCAGATGGGCCAGCAGGGATAAATACCCGCTTCCGGATACCCTGGTTCCGGTCCATTCATCTCTGGGAACAAGACCCTGGGCTGAAAGGGCAAAACCTGATGCCGCCCCTTTTTTAAAAGGACTGCCAAACCTGAGTCCTACCCCTTCCAGGGCCGGTCCCATGGCCACGCTGGTTGACAGAAATCTGTCCCTGGAAAGTCCCAGGATCAATTCCCCGTTAGTCCCGAAATCCATAAACAGAAAAGGAAACTCAAGCTCTGGCCGGGAAAGAATATAACTGAGCCCTGCACTCAAATCAGCCCCCACAAAGGGAGAAAAAAGAACCGGGACAAATATTTCCTGCCCCCCCCTGACGGGAAGCAGCCAGGTACCTCCTTTGTAGTTCAGGGCATAGGGCCAGGAACGGATTTTAGCGGTATTCAGATTCAACAGCAGATAAATCATGGCCGGATTGCCTGCCAGGCAGATGCCCTGAACCTGGTCTCCAGCCATATCCAGAATCCGATGCACTTCATCCCATGCCATCCGGCTCAGAAGACAAGCCTGATCAAAGGATTCAGCTGCAAAAGCCAGCCTGGACATGATGTCCGGCCCAGCCCCCATTTGGGGATTAATCAACCGGCCGTTGCTCAGCTTGCTGTCTGCATGAACAAATCCCCATTTTATGGCCGTGGTTCCCAGATCTATACCTGCATACTTTACCCGGGAAACAGAGGTTCTGGAAAAGTCTTCAGCCAGGGATTCAAACCTGACCTTTACCACCTGCCCTGGTCGAGGGTAATGGGCGCATCCCAGCCTGAGCCCCTGAGCCAGCTCATTCCGGTCAAAGCAGGTCCTGTCTCTGGCTGCGGGCTGGGGGGCATTTTCCTGAAAAATCATTGCGCACTGGGCGCAAAGCCCCATCCCGGAGCAAAGCGGTACTCCCTTCAGCCAGCCGCGGGCAAATAGATTCTGAACATAAGTTTTTTCCGGATCAAGGATCAGATTTCTTGACTCCCTGTCCTGAATCAGCTTTATCTCAACCACTGGATCACCATGACCGGATAATAATCCTGCCCAGAAGCCGCTGGTCCTTTGCAGCAGATCCTTTTCAGGATCCCTGCCTCAGTTGTCCGGTTGTTTAAAATGTCCGGCAAGGACCTCCATGAACCTTCGGCCGCAGGCAAACATGCTCCTGCGTCTGTGCCGGACAAGATGAAAATCCCTTTTAATGTCCAGCCCAGGTATCTGATAGGCACGCAACTGGCCGGACTCAAGCTCCAGGGACACTGCCAGCCCAGAAGTCATGCCCAGGCCAAGCCCAGCAGTCACGCACTTGACCAGGGCTTCATTGGAATAAACAGTCAGACAGACATTAAGGTCTTTTACCTCAATGCCCATATTCTGCAGAGCTCTTTCCATGGCCTGTCTCGTGCCTGATCCCTTTTCGCGCATGATCCAGGGCAAACCTTTAATGTAATCTACATCCCCGGCTTTATTCTGGTCAGCCTTTATCAAAGGCGAGTGAACCACAAAAAGACGGTCACTGGTCAGGTGGATATGCTCAAGATCAAAATGCTCGGCAAAACCTCCCACCACCCCCAGGTCAAGACGACCTGCCAGCACCTCCCGGCATATGCCTATGGAATCCCTGATCTGAAGCTCCACCTGAACACCGGGATGCAGGGTTTTAAATATCCGGAGAAAATCAGGAAGAAGATAAAGAGAAGGTATGGTGCTGCTGCCGACTGTCACATTTCCCTGGATCCGGTTATTGAGCTCATTGATGTTTTCCCTGACCTTTTCAAGGCTCTGAAATATGTCTTTTACCCCGGAGTAAAGGATCTGCCCGGCCTTGGTGGGGATTACAACTCTGCCCACCCGGTCAAAAAGCTTAACCCCAAGTTCCTGTTCAAGGCTCTGGACATGGGTACTCACAGTGGGCTGGGACAAAAACATTTCCCTGGAAGCCCTGGAAAAACTCTGCAGTTTGTAAACACTGGCAAAAGCCTGAAGTTTTCTGAGGTCCATTTGTATTTCCGTATCTGCCTGGCCCTGAAACAGGCAAAAAATACATTGCCTGACTGGCCGAAAAAATCACAGAGAGTGCTTCATTTTCTTTCTGACAGCTAAAGGCTGTGCCTGGTCTGTGTTTTTTGGCTGCTGCCCGGTTACGTTCCAGGCCTGGTTGTCAAAAACGAATACTGCTTTCCTTGCTGGAGCCTGCCATGGAAAATCCTTGCTGAGATCAATACTTTCCATAGGCAAAACCAATAAAAAAGCTCACAAAAAAAGGAGGGTCTTTGGCCCTCCTTTATTCTTCTATCTGTTTTTTTCTTCCGGAGCATCAGAATCCGGCTGTTCCTGCTCCGGGCTTTGCACGGATTCATGCTTTACCTCAAAAGAGTTTTCCTCTTGCTCAGGGGCTGAAACTTGCAGCTCATTCTCTGAATCCGTGTGCTTAGACGCAGCTGATTCATCTTCTGAATCCGTGTGCTTAGATGCAGCTGATGCATCAGTCACAGCTGTCTGCGGCTGTGCAGAAGCGCTCGCTTCTTCCGAAGCCACAGTCTTGCCCGCCGGCTCTGGTTTGGCCGTTGACCCGGACTCTGTTTCCGGGAAAGCAAATTCAATGACAGCCATGGGGGCAGCATCGCCTGCTCTGGGAGTGGCGAATTTAACCACCCTGGTATATCCTCCCCGGCCACTGTTGAATCTCGGACCGATCTCGTTGAAAAGCTTTTGAACCAGGCTGTGATTCCCAAGCATTTTGTAAGCTTGCCGCCTTGCACTCACATCATCCTTCAGGGCCAGGGTAATCAGCTTGTCAGCAATCTTTGAAAGCTCTCTGGCCTTGGTCTGGGTGGTAGTGATCCTTTCATGGACCACCAGAGATCTGGCCATGTTTTTGAACATGGCTTTTCTATGCTCCCATGTTCTGCCCAACTTTTTTCCGGACTTTCTATGTCTCATCTTCCTCTTTCCTTTGTTGCCATTCTTGGTATTTGCGCTCAAAGTCGTCTATGGGAGTATCAAAACTAAAGCCCATATTTTCTATCACCCTCCGGATATCTTCCAGGGATTTCCGGCCGAAATTCTTGGTCCGCAAAAGGTCATTTTCTGATTTTTGAACCAGCTCTCCCACCAGACGGATGCCGGCATTGCGCAGACAGTTGCTGGCTCTTACCGGAAGTTCAAGCTCTTCAATGGTTTTGAACAGGTTGGGATCAAGTTCTTCATTGCTGCTGGGCTTGGGAGCCACCACATCTGCTTCAGCTTCGTCAAAATTAATAAATACTGTAAACTGGTCCTTGAGAATCTTGGCACTGTAGGCCAGGGCATCTTCAGGCAGAACTGAACCATCAGTGGAAATTTCAAGAATTAATTTATCATAATTGGTCATTTGGCCCACTCTGGCCTGCTCTACTGTGTAGGCTACTTTTTTCACCGGTGAAAAGGAAGCATCCAGATTAATGAGCCCAATTTCATCTGTCAGGTTCTCATGCAGTTCAGCAGAAACGTATCCTTTGCCCATGCGTACTTCAAGGTCTATCACCAGATCAATGTCCTGGGTCAGAGTGGCAATGTGCTGATCCTTGTTTAACACCCGGAGGTTCTGATTCTCCTTGATGCTGGATGCAGTAACCACACCTTTTTCATTGGCAATGAGCTGAATGCGCTGGGGTTCCTCTCTGGTCATTACAAAGCGGACCTGCTTGAGATTGAGGACTATATCAGTAATATCTTCCACTACACCTTCAATGGTGGTGAATTCATGCTGAGCATTTTTTATCTTGACCGCCACTATTGCTGCGCCCTGAAGCGAAGACAGCAAAGTCCTGCGCAGGGCATTGCCAAGGGTAGTGCCGAATCCTCTTTCCAGAGGTTCACATACAAACTTGCCATAGTTGTCGCTGGATTTTTCGTCCCGGACAAGCTGTTCCGGCTTTACCAGATTGGCCCAGTTTCTTGTGTTGATAAGCCTGTCACTGCCTTGAATTATCATTTCAGCACCTTTGTTCATAGTATCAGTTCAGCTCCTGGCAGGTCTGCCAAAGACCTGATTTTCCAGCTGCCTGTGATTCTGAATCCCTGTCAGGACAAGGAATCATAGCGTTGCAAAGCAACCTGGATCATGTCTTGCTTCAACAGGCTGAACTGAACCTGTTCCTTAATATTTTTACTTAGTGGACTTGGGTGATTTGCCTGCAAAAAGTCGAAAATTACAGGATTCATTGTAACAGTTCAGCCCTT
>CAZHCY010000021.1:0-15729 GCA_964531185.1 uncultured Desulfovibrionales bacterium
GAGCAGCGACCAGCAGGGTTCCGGGGCTTTTGAAGTGCGAGCCCGGAACCGGCATGGCTGTGCTGGAAGCAGTCCTGCACAGAAGCAGTTTGCGCCAGCACGCCCCCTTTTTCAGGGTTGACTGTCTGTCCTGGTCTGAGGACAGGCTGGAGCTGATGCTTTTTGGTACCTCCCAGGGGCTGTCCAGGGAAGACATGACCTCTTCTCCTGGTCTGCCGGAATCCGGCCGGGGTACGCTTTATCTGAGCGAGATCCAGGCTCTGCCTTTAAAACTGCAGGAAAAGCTGCTCTGGTATTTTGCAGCAGGCAGGTCCCGGGATGCAAACCAGCCCCGGACCAGGGGCTGGGATACCAGAATCGTGGCTTCTTCATCCTGTGATCTGGCCAGGGAGGTGCATGAAAAGAGATTTCTGGAGGAGCTTTACTTCAGGCTGAATGTGTTTCCTGTTAAAGTGCCTTCCATTAGAGAGAGGGCAGAAGATGTACCTCTGCTTTTGAACGCTTTTGTAAAAGCTGCAGGCGGACCCGGGAAAAGGAGGATGGTTTTCACCCCAAAATGTCTGGACCTGCTGGTGCATTACAGCTGGCCGGGAAATCTCAGGGAAATGGAGGCACTTGTTCACAGGCTGTATCTGACAGTCCCGGGCCGGCAGGTGGATGTCAGACATCTTCCAGAGAAATTTTCAGCTGCTGCCGGGAATAAACCAAAAAGCAGCAGCCAGAGCAGCATTACCCTGGAGGAGCTGGAAAAACAGGAAGTGCTGTGCGCCCTGGACCGCAATGGATGGGTTCAGGCCAGGGCTGCCCGGGAACTGGGCATTTCCCAGAGGCAGATGGGCTACAGAGTGGCCAAGTTCGGGCTGCGCCAGGAGGTCAATAAGTTCAGGCAGCTGGTGCACAGATAGTGAATTTTTTGTCGGAAGCGGTGGGGATATGCATAAAGGGTCAACAGTCAGATCCGGGCACAAGGTTTTTGTTTACGGAACCCTCAGGCAGGGCTGCTCCAATCACAGGCTTCTCAGGCATGCGGTGTTTCTGGGGCCGGCCAGAACAGCCAGGAGATATTCCCTGTACGTGGATGATTTCCCCTACCTGGTAAAGGCCCCCCCTGTCAGCAGGATACATGGAGAAGTCTATGTGGTGGATGATCAGGATCTGCAGCGCCTTGACGCTTTGGAAAACCATCCTTTCTGGTACAAAAGGCAGGAGCAGACTGTTCTTCTGCTGGAAAGCGGAAAAAAAGTGAAGAGCTGGATTTATTTTTTCCCCAGAGCCAAAGGCATGCTGGTGGAAAGCGGGGATTATCTGCAAAGCAGGCTCTGCTGTCTGAAAAGAGAGTAAGGCGCGGTGAGCAGAAATCCGCGCCTGCCTTTTACTGCGGGTGAAGCATTCAGGAAAGGCCGTCTTTGGCAGGAAGATGATCCGGCATCATTGAAAGGCCGGAACAGTCAAAGAGCAAAGAGCCCGGGGGAAAAGCTCATCTCCGGGCCCTTGACCGTTGCCCAGAAAAAAGCATTCCTTAAGGCCCTTCCCGGTCACCATTTGGCTGCGGCCTCCTGAATGGTTATCATGTATGGGATGCCTATCTTCTGCCGCGTCCCGGGCGGTTTCTGTCCCTGCTGTCCTTGCCCCTGCCCTTGGGACCGGGTTTGAAAGCTGCGGATTCCAGATCAAACTTTTCCCCGTTTTCTTCCATGAGCACGGCCATGCGGCTCAGGCGGATCTTGCCCCGATCACCGATTTCTATGACCTTGACCTTCATGGTATCCCCGACATTGGCCACATCAGTGACTTGGTCCACCCGTTTGGTGTCCAGATGAGAGATATGAACCAGGCCGTCAACACCTGGGAGAATTTCCACTACTGCTCCGAAATCAAGGATTCTCTTGACTTCGCCCTGATAATCCTTGCCCAGTTCAGGCTTCTGATTGAAAAAGAGGATCATTTCCCTGGTTTTGTCCAGGATTTCCTGGGTGGGGGAAAAGACAGTGATCTTGCCAGAATCTTCAATGTCAATGGATGAGCCTGTTTCAGCCGTAATGGCCTTGATGTTCTTGCCGGACGGCCCGATTACATCCTTGATCTTGTCCGTATCCACATAGACAATTTCAGTTTTGGGAGCATATCTGGAAAGCTCTGACCTGGGTTCTGCAATGGTCTGCTTCATGGCGTCCAGAATGGTTTTTTTGGCCGAGGCTGCCTGTTCCAGGGCCTTGTGCATGACTTCCATGGGTATGCCGGGGATTTTGATATCCATCTGGACAGCGGTGACCCCGTCATAAGTTCCGGCGATTTTGAAATCCATGTCCCCCAGGTGATCTTCATCACCCAGGATGTCAGTCAGGATAAGATATTCACTGTCTTCCTTGATGAGCCCCATGGCGATACCGGCTCCGGGCTCGCTGACCGGTACCCCTGCATCCATGGGGGCCAGTGGGCTGCCGCGGACTGTGGCCATGGAGGAGGAGCCGTTGCTTTCCAGCACCTCGGATACGATTCTGACGGTGAAGGGAAAGTCTTGAGATGAGGGCAGTACCGGGGTGATGGCCCTTTCAGCCAGGGTGCCGTGCCCGATTTCCCGGCGGGAGGGACCTCTCAGGAACTTGACTTCTCCCACGCAGTAAGGGGGGAAATTATAGTGCAGCATGAAGCTTTTGGTACTGTCCCCGGTAAGGGTTTCTATGCGCTGTTCATCAGAACTGCTGCCCAGGGTGGCAATGCACAGGGCCTTGGTTTCCCCCCTGGCAAAAAGAGCTGAGCCGTGGGTTCTGGGCAAAAGACCTATTTCCATGGTCAAAGGTCTGACTGTGGTCAGATCCCGGCCGTCGATTCTGGTTTTTTCCTGCAGAATCCTGTTCCTGACAATGCTTTTTTCCATATCTCCCAGAATGTTCATGGCCTGGGCTGTTTTTTCCGGTTCTGATTCGAATTTTTCAGTCAGGACGTCCTTTACCCTGGAAACAACCAGTTTTTTGGCCTCTTTGCGCTGAAGTTTGTCTGGAATGAACAAAGCAGAATTCAGGTCTTCCCCGGCCAGTTCAGTGACCATTTTTTCCAGTTCAGGATCTGCAGGCGCAATTTCAGGAACTTCAGCCTTGGGCTTGCCGCAAAGACTTCTGAGCTCTTCCTGAGCCTGAATAACAGGAATCAGGTTTTCCTGGCCCCAGTTGATGGCTTCAGCAATGGTCTTTTCCGGCAGAAAATCAGTAAAGCCTTCCACCATGACAACCCCGTCCCGGGTGGCGGCCACCACGAGATTAAGGTCGCTTTGTTCCAGGAGTTTTCCGCCTGGATTGAGAACAAACTGCTGGTCTATATATCCAATCCTGGCCCCGGCTATGGGTCCGGCAAAGGGGATGCCTGAGATGTGCAGGGCAGCTGAGGCCCCGCTGATGGCCAGAATGTCAGGATCGTTTTCAGAGTCTGCAGACAGAACAGTGGCTATAACCTGGACTTCTTCCTTGTATGAGGGTGGAAAAAGGGGCCTGATGGGCCGGTCAATGAGTCTGGAGACCAGGGTTTCCCGGTCACTGGGACGTCCGATTTCCCGCTTAAAATACCCCCCGGGGATTCTTCCGGAAGCATAGGACATTTCCTGATAATTAACCACCAGGGGAAAATAGCCCGGGTCGTGCTGCATGGCCTGGCTGACAGCAGTGACCAGGACCATGGTGTCTCCTGAACGAACTACAACAGATCCGTCAGCCTGGTTGGCAAGCTTGCCTGTTTCAAAGCTGATGGTGCTGTGGCCTGCAGTGGCGGTGGTGCTGGTGGTTTTAAAGATGTTTTCCATTTTTTTTATCCTTTGTATTAAATTATTTGGTAACTTGACAGTCAAAAATTCTCTGTCAACGTTTTGTATTTACTGAGAATTTCCGGAATCCTGAATGTCCGCATCATTATCAGCTTCAACAGCCTGATTTCTTTATCTTTACCTTTAACTTTTAACTCTCAAGTTGGTAAGATTTAAGAAAAAACTGCAGCAGGGGACCAGAATTTTGGGGACTCCCTGAACGTTTGACCCAGGATGGGGATAAACTGCTGCAATTTTTTTGAGGGCGAGGATGAACTGCCTGGCTGGAAATGAAAGCGAAAAGCAGGGCCTGCTTTTCGCTTTCAGAACTGGCTTTACTTTCTGAGGCCAAGACGGGCAATGATGTTGCGATATCTTTCAATATCTTTCTTTTTCAGATAGTTGAGCAGGTTTCTTCTTTTGCCCACGAGTTTGAGCAGTCCGGTCCTGGAGTGAAAATCTTTCTTATGAGTCTTGAAATGATCAGTCAGGTACTTGATCCTTTCAGTGAGCAGGGCGATCTGCACTTCAGGCGAACCAGTATCGTTTTCGTGTTTTTTGTACTCCTGGATTACCTGGGCCTTGTGTTCTGGATCCATAACCACAGCAATATCCTCCTTGGTTTTCATTCATTGGGAATTGGTGCGCAAAACGCGTTTTACCGTCCACAGGGGTTTGCCTTCCTCTTTAACCGCAAGCCTGGCCAGGGCCAGGGTCTGGCCCTGCGCATCAACCATCAGGGCCATACTGTCAGGCCGGGCAGGCTGATCAGGAAACTGATCCGCCGGAACCGGCATGCCGTTGAGGACCTGTCGGGATGTTCCGGCATCCAGGACCAGCCTGGGCCAGTGTGCAAGGGCCTGTTCCAGGGGCAGGGACATTTCCTGCCATTGCCGGGCCTTGAGCAGAAGATCAAGATCCACGGCCTCCTGCAGACTGAAGGGAAGGCTCTGTTCCCGGATGAGTTTTGAAAGAGCAGCTTTGCACCCTGCACGCTTCCCCAGGCTGTGGGCCAGGGAACGTATATAGGTGCCTGCTGAACAGACAACCCGGAAACAGACCAGGGGGATGTCAATCTTAATGACATCAGCCCTGAAAATTTTTACGTTTTTGGTTTTGACCGGCACTTCCAGGCCGGACCTGTGCAGTTTATACAAAGGCCTGCCTTTGTGCTTGGCCGCTGAAACAGGGGGCACTTCCTGGCTGGTCAGATCTTTCCATTCACTGACCAGATCTATTATCGTCCGGTCCTGTATGCCGGAAGTACCGCCCCGGCTTATGACTGTGCCCTGGACATCGTATGTATCAGTTTCCAGACCAGGGCGAAATTCTCCGTAATAGGTCTTGGTGCCCTGAACAATGTAGTCGGCAATTTTGGTGGCCTGACCTATGAGCACCACAAGAACGCCTGAAGCCATGGGGTCAAGGGTGCCGGCATGACCGATTTTTTTCAGGGCAAATCTTTTTTTGATCTGATTCAGGCACCAGGCTGAAGTTGGACCTGAAGGCTTGTTCAGAACAATGACCCCGCTTTTCATGCCATATTTTCCAGGATCACCTGCAGTATCTTTGCCCTGGCCTGGTCAAGGGGGGCATGAATGACTCCTCCGGAAGCGTTTTTATGGCCTCCGCCGCCCAGTTGCCGGGCCATTTGCTGGACGTTGATACTGCTGCAGGAGCGCAGGCTGAATTTGATCCGGCCGGGTTTGTCTTCCCGGATGGACACCGCCACCTTAACGCCCTTGACCTGTCTTATGGCACTGACCAGTCCTTCGCAGTCATCAGCACTGGTTCCTGTTTGATCCATCATTTTTCTGGATACAGAGATGATGCCTATGCTTCCCCTGGCATGAAAATCAGCATTCTGCATGGCCATGCCGTGCAGACGCAGCTTGCCTCTGGTCCACTGGTTAAGGATCAGGGGGTTGATCTCTCCAGGATCAATGCCATTTTGCAGCAGTCTGGAAGACAGGACCAGGGCCTGGGAAGTGGTGTTGCCGTAGCTGAAAAAGCCTGTGTCCGAAACCAGCGCCAGATAGATGCTTCTGGCCAGATGGTCCTGCAGTTTGATCTGCAGCTTGTCTGCCAGTCCGGCCACCATTTCCCCTACAGAGGATGCAGAAGTATCCACCCAGTTGATGGTTCCAAAGTCCGGGTTGCCGGTATGATGGTCAATATTAATGATGGATTCGGTGATCTTTTCAGCCAGTTTGTCTCCAACCCGGCTTAAATCTCCACAGTCAAGCACAATGGCCCAGTCATGCCTTCCAGGCACATACCGGTCGCTTACCCGGGCCGGCCAGGCAAGCCAGGAAAATTTGTCCGGAATCTTTGATTCATTATAGATGGTAAAAGATTTTCCCAGGGACTTGAGAATGAAGCCCATGGCGGCCATGGACCCGGCAGCATCGCCGTCAGGATTAATGTGGGAAGTGACGAGGAAGTTATCCTTTTCCTCAAGGACCAGGGCTATTTCATTCAGAGCTTTTTTCATAAACCATTTCTTGTACAAAGCTGTCCCAGGTAAACCTCAGTTCAGGAACCGCTCTAAGCTTCATATTTCTGCCCAGGGAAGTCCGCAAAAAGCCGGTGGCCCGGGCCAGGGCACTTTTTAATTCAGGTGAGTCCCCCTGAAAATGGGTGTACAGAATTTCAGCCACAGTAAAGTCTCTGTTCAGACGCACCCCGGTTATGGTCAGAAGTTCCAGCCTGGGATCCTGGGTGTCCTGGACAATGATTCTGCCCAGTTCTTTCATGATTTCATCGGCCATTCTTGTGGAGCGCCTGGTAAAGGATCTGCGCATATCAGGCCCCGAATATTTCCATGGTTACATCCATCATTTCATCACTGCTTATGGCTTCGAGCATGGCCAGGGCTTTGCTCAGGATTTCCTCCACTCTGGCCTTTTCATTGGACAAAGTGACCATGCCCAGTTCCAGATAATCCAGACTGTCTTCACGCCCCACCTCAGCCACGGCCAGATTGAACTTGTTTCTCAGCTTCTGGCGGAAGCTGTTGCTGATTTTCCGCTTGGCCTTGAGGGAAGTGATGCCATGCAGACGGAAACTAAGGTGCAGTTGGCCAATGATCATGCTCTGTTCTAAAGAGTGGCTTTTTCTTCCACTTCCTCAAAGGCTTCTATCACGTCCCCGATCTTGATATCGTTGTATTTTTCCAGTCCTGCTCCGCATTCGTATCCCTTGCTCACCTCTTTGATATCGTCCTTGAAACGCCTGAGGGAATTTAACGTGCCGGTGTAAATAACCACTCCGTCCCGCAGAAGCCGAACCTTGGCATTGCGGGTCAGCTTGCCGTCAGACACCATGCACCCGGCCACGGTTCCCACTTTGGGCACGCTGAAGGTCTGGATAACTTCGGCCTGACCCAGATACTGTTCTCTGATGACAGGGGCCAGCATGCCTGCCATGGCATCCCGGATATCATTGACCAGATCGTAAATGATGTCATAAAAGCGGATTTCCACGTTTTCCCTTTCAGCCACATCCTTGACCCGGACTGTGGGACGGACATTAAAGGCAATGATAATGGCCGAGGAAGCCGAGGCCAGGAGAATATCGGATTCTGAAATGGCACCTGCTCCGGCGTGGATGATATTTATCTTGACCGCATCTGTGGACTGTTTGTTCAAGGCTTCGGATATGGCCTCCAGAGACCCCTGAACATCGGCTTTGAGGACCAGATTCAGGTTGAGCACTTCGCCTTCCGCCTTGGCGGCCAGAAAGCTTTCCAAAGTGATTTTGGATTCCTTGGCCAGCTCTTTTTCCCTTTGTTTGGTCTGCCTTGTTTCAGATATTTTTCTGGCCACCTTTTCGTCCTGAACCACTACAAATTCATCTCCAGCTTCGGGAACACCCTCAAAGCCCTGAACCTCCACCGGGGTTGCGGGCGGGGCAATATCAATTTTTTGGCCTTTGTCATTGAACATGGCCCTTACTTTTCCGTGGTACAGGCCGCAGACAAAAGCATCTCCCTGACGCAGGGTTCCATCCTGGACCAAAAGGGTGCCAATGGCTCCTCTGCCTTTGTCCAGGCGGGCTTCAATAATATGCCCCAGGGCCTTTTTATCCGGATTGGCCTTGAGTTCCAGAACTTCAGACTGAAGGATCACCATTTCCAGGAGTTCGTCAATGCCTGTTTTGTTTTTGGCTGAGACTTTGGTGAAGATGGTGTCTCCTCCCCAGTCTTCCGGGACCAGGCCCAGTTCGGCCAGTTCGCGCATCACCCGCTCCGGATTGGCTCCTTCCTTGTCCATTTTGTTCACTGCCACTACAATGGGCACTCCGGCTGCCTTGGAATGGTTGACTGCTTCCCGGGTCTGATCCATGACGCCGTCATCAGCAGCCACCACAAGGATGACTATGTCGGTTACCTGTGCTCCCCTGGCCCGCATGGCTGTAAAGGCCTCATGGCCAGGGGTGTCCAGAAAGACCAGATCGCCTCTGGGAGTGTCAACATAGTAGGCCCCGATATGCTGAGTAATGCCTCCGGTTTCACCTGAAGCTATTTTCGATTCCCGGATGGCATCAAGCAGTGAAGTTTTGCCGTGGTCCACGTGGCCCATGATGGTTACCACAGGTGATCTGGGCTGCAGGTCTTCAGGGTTGTCTTTTTCCTTGGGCAGCATGAATTCTTCTTCTGAAAAGCCGGTTTTTTCCACCTCATGACCATATTCAGCTGCTATGACTGCTGCAGTGTCCAGATCTATGGACTGGTTGATGGTGGCCATGATGCCCAGACCCAGAAGAGTCTTTATCAGGTCCTGGGCCTTGATGCCCATCTGTTTGGCCAGGTCGGCCACTCTGATGGCTTCATCAATCTTGATCTTTTTCCTGGCAGCTTTGGCAGCAGATGGATGTTCACGGGCCTGTTCATCCAGTTTGGCTTTTTTATCCTTGAGGAGTTTGACCTTTCCTCCGGTTTTGTCGGCCACGGAGCTGGATTTCTGTTTTTTAAAGCCAAGGGCTGCCTTTTTGGATTCTTCAGTATCCTGGTAGTATTCCTTGAAATCCACAACCCGTTTGTCTTTTCTGCCTTTCTTTTTCCTGCGTTTTTTCTTGGTTTCTTTGGATTCTTCCTGATCAGCCGAAGGAGCAGCTTCTTTTTTCCGGGGAACTTCAGGACCGGCAGTTTCATCTGCTGGTTCAGGAGGTTGGGGTTCGGGAACAGCCTCAGGTTTGGAGATTACTCTTACTTTAGGTTCTGCAGGGGTTTTGGGGGATTTTCTCGCTTTAGACGGTTTGGTCTTTTCAGAAGGGATTTCTTTTTCCTCTTCTTTTTCAGCAGTTTCTTGTTCTTTTTTCCGGTCTTCAGCTTCGGGCGGAGTTGTTTCAGAGACTTCAGCCGGTTGTGGCTCAGGTTGCGGTTCTTCCGGAACAGCTTTTTCTTGGGCAACCCGAGCTTCTTCAGGGGCTTTTTCAGGTTCAGGCGCTGGTTCGGGCTCTTTTTTGACCCGTTTTCTTCTGCGGACAATAACGCCTGTTTTGGCTACCTTCTGGGTCACTTTTTCTGCTGATGCGCTGGCCAGTTTTTCCCTGACCATCTCCACCTGGTCCGGGTCCAGACTGCTCATGTGACTTTTTACGGCAATGCCCAGCTCGCGAAGAAGCTGGATCAGTTCCTTGTTGGATATGCCCAGTTCCTGGGAAAAATCCCTGATTCGTTTTCTATCGGACATTATTGAATACTCCCTTGCACTTCTGCGTCCATGCCCTGAATCTGCTGATGTTTTCTACGCAGCCGCTGTTCAGGCAGGCGTAAAAACCCCGTCCCGGTGCTTTGGCCTCAGGATCAGGAATAAGCTGATTTTCATGGTCTGTGGGACAGGTGAATCTCATAAGCATAAATTTTGGTTTTCTGGCTCGGCATACCACGCACGTTCTAACAGGTATATGCCCAGAGCCTTTGGTGGATGGCTTATTTTTCATCTTCTGCAGATGTGAAATGATTACTTTTTTCAGGTTCAGCTTCCTGGTCCTCTTCTGGTTGAGGAGCATGGTCCATAGGATTGTTTTGGGGCTGATTCTTCTCGTCTGCTGCGTTTTCAGCAGGTTCCTCATCCTGAAAAGCCTGATCCTCTGTCTCAGTGGGGCTTTCCTGTCCCTGCCTGGGTGCCAGGAAATTCAAAGCGCTTTTGAGATTGGCAAGGTTTTCTGCACTGATCCCGAGCTTGTCCATGATTTCCTGGTCAGCAGCTTCCATGAGCTGATCAAGATTTTCAAACCCGCCTTTAACCAGATCGTTAAAGGAGATTTCAGCTGCGCTGGCCACCTGTTCCATGATTTTCTGATGTTCATACAATTGATTATACCTGGTTTCAGTGTAGACATCTATTTTCCAGCTCAGCAGAGTGGAGGCCAGTTTGACGTTCTGTCCTTTCTTGCCAATGGCCGGAGTAAGCTGATCATCCGGGACAACCACCTCAAGGGTTTTTTCGTCCTCATCCACGGTGATTCTTGATATTCTGGCCGGTGACAGGGCATTGGCCGCATATGTGGCTATGTCCGGCTTCCAGATGACAATATCTATCCTTTCTCCCTTCAATTCCTGCACGATATTTTGAATGCGGGATCCTTTGACTCCTACACAGGCGCCCACAGGGTCAACATCTGAATCTTTGGACAGCACGGCCACTTTGGCCCTTTTGCCCGGATCTCTGGCCACATTCATTATTTTGATGGTTCCATCGGATACTTCCGGCACTTCTCTTTTGAAAAGAGCCACCATGTAATCCGGATGGGACCTGGAAACCACAATCTGGGGGGTCCGGCTTTCCTTGCGGACATCGATGATGTAGCCTTCAACCCGGTCGCCCCTGAAGAAGCGTTCCTTGGGGATCTGCTCTGCCCTGGGCAGAACCGCTTCGGTCCTGCCCAGATTGATTATCCATCCGGATCTGTCTCTGCGCTGAATTATGCCGCTTATGATTTCTCCGACCCGATCCTTGTATTCTTCGTAAATTATTTCCTGCTCTGCATCGCGCATTCTCTGGATGAGCACCTGCTTGGCTGACTGAGCTGCTATGCGGCCTAAGTCCTTGACCTCCAGGGCGAATCCCAGTTCGTCATCCAGCTGGATTGCCGGGTCGTGCTCCAGGGCGTCTTCCAGGAGTATCTCATTGTCCGGATCAGTGATTTTATCCACCACTATCTTGTACTGATGAACCTTGATCTCGCCGCTGTCTTCATCATAGTTGACCTCAATGTCCAGGGTGTTGCCGAACTTTTTGTTTACTGACACCCGGACAGCCTCTTCAAGGGTGTCCACAAGGACATCTCTGTCTATGCTTTTGTCCTTGCTGATCTGGTCTATGGCTTTTTTAAGTTCCAGGCTCATGGCCTTCCTCCGTTGAAATAATCCGCATCCCTGGGGATTCTGCGGTTATGGAAAAAATTTTATAATGAGGGGCAAAGTCTTGCCTTTTTGATTTCCCCCCAGGAAAAAGTCCAGCCGGCTTCCTGGGGACCTTGCACAACCAGCTGGTCATCATCTGAAATTTCTTTCAGGATGCCTGAATAATTCTTTCGGCCGTCCCTGGGCTCTTTGAGGGTGATTTTTATTTCATGGTCTGTAAAGGCCTTTAACTGATCCGGTGTAAAAAAAACCCTGTCCAGACCGGGCGAGGATACTTCAAGGGTGTAGGAACCGGGAACGATATTTTCCACATCCAGGGCCACGCTCAGCTGTCTGCTGATCTCTGCACACTGGTCAACACTGACCCCCTGGGAAGAGTCTATATATATTCTGAGAATACCCTTTTTGCCTCCTGGTCCTGGAGCATAATCCATACCCCAGAGTTCCAGCCCCATGGCCCTGCAGGCCGTGGCAGCCAGAAGGGAAATTCTCTGTCGTGCCTGATCCCTGTCCATGTTTAAGCTCGCAAGCTGCATTTTATCAAGATGATCAGCCAGGCTCTGGCAGGACATTTTGCCTTTTGCCGGGCTCAAAAAAAAAGTGGACCAAAAGGTCCACCCCACTAAACAACAGTAAAGCTTGGAGTGGAGCGGGTGACGGGGGTCGAACCCGCGGCACCAAGCTTGGGAAGCTTGTACTCTACCAGCTGAGCTACACCCGCTCGGTCAGGTTTTCAAGCAGGTTTGTCCTGCTTGAAAGCCTGGCATGCTCAGGCAATATGAATATTCCCTGAAAAGCATCAAGTAAATTTAATTTATTTATAGAACTTTTGAAAATTGTCAAGAGTGGGGATGCAAAAGGATGAAAATCTGTCTGGAGTAAATAATCAAGGCCTGGCCTAAAGTTTTAAACGCAGCCATTCAGGGGGGTTAAATGCCATTGCTTGCGTCCGGTATGGGGACTGCTGAAACTCCTGGGCAAGATTTTAAAAGCCGGGGCCATGTCCAGATTGGGGCAGGCTCGTGGGCCGCAAAGACAGCCTGAGAATCTTAAGGATCTGGACGGCAGAAGAGCCAGCTCCCGGGGGTGACGGGCAAGTTTCCCTGCAAGGGTAAAGTTTGCAGGGAAACTTCTCAAGGGCTGCTCAGATTCTTTCAATTATAGTGGCTGTTCCCTGTCCTCCCCCGATACAGGCTGCAGCACAGCCCAGGTTTGCCTTTTCCTGGTCCAGGATTCTGGCCAGGGTTCCGGTGATGCGGATGCCTGTTGCGCCCATGGCATGACCAATGGCAGCTGCTCCGCCTTTGATGTTTACCTTTTCCGGATCAAGCTCCAGCTCCTGAATCATGTTCAGAACCACCACATTGAAGGCTTCGTTGATTTCCCAGAAGTCAATGTTTTGCGCACTCAGCCCTGCGCATTTTAAAGCCCGCCTGGCTGCAGGCACCGGGGCCTCGCCCATGATGGCCGGATGAACCGCTGCAAAACCCAGGGACCTAATGGCTGCCAAAGAATTGATTTGCAGCTGTCTGGCCCTGTCAGCGGACATGAGGAGCATGGCGCTGGCCCCGGCATTGAGGGGAGAGGCGTTGCCGGCGGTGATCACCCCGTGTTCCTGAAAAGCCGGCTTCAGGGAACTCATGCCTTCCATGGAGGCATCAGGCCGGATGCATTGATCCCTGTCCACCATTACCTGCTGTCCATCCTCCAGATTTCCGGGCACCGGAAGGATTTCCTGATCAAAGAAACCGTCCTTGAGGGCCCGGGCTGCCAGCTTGTGGGATCTGACCCCCCAGCTGTCCATTTCTTCCCTGCTGATGTTTGTCTTTTTAGCCAGTTTTTCTGCAGTCAGCCCCATGTTCATGGTGGTCTGCATATCCCAGTGGGTGTAGCCCGGGTGATGAAAAAGATCAGGATTGATGTCTGCCCATCCGGATGAATACAGTTTGGGCCCGATGGGAACCCTGGTCATATGTTCCATTCCTGCCACAAGCACTGTATCAGCAAATCCACCAGCGATTTCCAGGTAACCGGTATGCAGGGCGGCCATGCTTGAACCGCATTGCTGGTCCATGAATTTGGCCGGGGTATAAGGTGACAGGTTGGCCAGAAAAAGAGGAGTTCTTCCCCCATAGGTCCATTGTTCATTGACCCCCAGGGCGCAGCCGATAATAAAATCCTCAATGCTTTGGGGATCAATGTCGGTTTGCTTGATGAGTTCAGGCAAAAGCAGGGCCAGAAGCTCATCAGCTCTTTGCAGACTAAAGACATCCCTGGAAGGATCTTTGGGCTTGGATCTGGAAAAAGGTGTTCTCAGGTAACCGGCGATAACCACTTCTCTCATGACAGTCCTCGGTTGATTGAGTTGTTGCAAAGGATTTTCCCGGCAGGATTTCCTGGCTTTAAAATATTCACAGGCAGGCAAAAGGGATTCAGGAGCACAGGCCGCACCACCTTGAAAGAAAAAGGGCATAAACCCTGGCTGTGTGCAGGATGCTCTCCATGTTAACCCTTTCATTGTCAGCGTGGATGTTCTCAGCCCTGGGGCCAAAACATGTGGCCTGTCCCTGGCCGTAGGCGACAAAGGTCCGCAGATCAGTGGTGCAGGCGGCTTTATAGGGGAGGGCCTCTGTGCCTGCAATGTCTTTATGACAGGCAGCCAGAGTTGCCAGAGGAGGGCTTTCCATGCCCAGATGATGCCCCTGGGAGCGGAAACCGAAAAACTGCACCTCTGGAGGATTTTCCCTGAGCCAGGGATCAAGCCCTAAGCTTTGTTCAACAGTTCTGGTGATTATTTTCTGAATAGTGTGTACGCTCATATTGGGGAAAAAAGACATGCGGCAGTCAAAAGAAGCAGAGGCAGCCACTGTTGAAGGCCAGTCCCCGCCCCTGATAATGCCGATATTCAGATTCAGCGGATGTGGCTGGTCCTGGTAATTTTCCGGGACATCAGTCTGGTTGAGTTCATCCTCCATTCCGCGCAATGCCTGGA
The DNA here is from genome assembly GCA_964531185.1 of uncultured Desulfovibrionales bacterium. Taxonomy (GTDB): domain Bacteria; phylum Desulfobacterota; class Desulfovibrionia; order Desulfovibrionales; family Desulfonatronovibrionaceae; genus CAZHCY01. Next base: position 14,158 of record CAZHCY010000021.1, read on the forward strand.
TGACAGGGAAACATTTTTCAATGGCATTTGCGCCGGCACCTGCTTCAAGCACATGCCTGGGCCGTCCGCTGATGGTTACCCTGAACCACACGACCCCAAGCTGACTGGTCAGAATGGTGGGGCCGAAGGGCTCTGGAATAAGTACGGCCTGAGCATCATAACCCGCGTCCAGACAGGCCAGGGCTCCATTGCCTGAGCATTCTTCCTCTATGACTCCTTCCAGGGTTAAATCTGCCCTGAGTCCGAATCCGGCCAGATTTATGGCCATGGCTGCATAGACCATGGCAGCGATTCCAGATTTCATGTCTCCGGCGCCTCTGCCGTGGAGCCAGCCTTGTCTGGCCTCAGGAGAAAAGGGATCTGTATTCCAGCTGGAAAGAGGTTCAGGGCTGACCACGTCCAGATGGCCGTTGAACAGGGCACTTGAGCCCCCTGTGCCCGAGGCCTTTATGACGGCCACAATATTATCCCGCCCGTTGCCCGGGCAGTATTCCCAGTCCACCGGGGCAAAGCCCGGATGCTTGCTGAGGACGTCCGGATCAATGGGGATTCTGACCGGTTTCAGGCCCAGAGAGGCAAGTTCCTGCTCCATGACTCTGACTGCTGAGGCCTCCCGGCCCAGGGTGCTGGGTTCCCGGACCAGCCTGCAGGTGAAATCAAGGATATCCTCAGAGTATTCATCAACAGCCTTTAAAACAGCTTTTTCTTCTGGAGTCATGCCATGCCTTGAAATTTCAGGTGAAAACTAAAGAAGCAGGGATGTGCAAGAAAATGAGTTCAAAATTTGTAACAGTTTAGCCCTTTTTAAGGGCGCAGGGCACAGGCTCCCCAGCGCTTGTTTTCTGTTGATGCAAGAAACAGGTTTTAAAAAACAAGCCCTGAAAGAGCCAGTACCCGTACCTCATGCAAATGGCTAAACTGTCACCATTCATCCATCCTGAACAGGTGCAAAGTTAAAATTTCACATCTCCTGCGTATCCAAACAGTTCAATGCCCAGCTCAGCAGCCACTTTTTCAGCCCTGGGATCTATCATGGGAGAAATGACCAGTGACCTGTCTGCAGCTTTACCGTGCTTTTCCTCATAAAAGTTTTTTTTCCGCCAGAATGCATAAAGATCGGATCTGCTCATGGAGCTTTTTATTTCACAGAGAATAAGAGTTTCATTGAAAATGATCACATCCAGTTCCACCTGATCCGGCCTGCCGAAAACTTTGCCTTCATAGTCATAGTCCTGGTAGCGCTCCACCTTAACCGGGAAGGACTCCTCAAGAATGCTCTGCAGACCGTTTCGGAAGGCTGATTCTGACTGCAGTCCCCACCTGGCTCCCAGGGCTCCAATGGTAGAGTCGTGCTTATGGTGCAGCTTTTTGATTTCCAGCAAAATGTTTTCAATAACTTGCTGGTTTTTTCCCCACTTTTCTTCCCACTCTCTCCATCTTTTTTCATTGGCCTCCCATTTCTGGTGCTGTTCTTGCCATTTCTTTTCGTTGGCCTCCCATTTCTTTTCCCAAGCCAGCCATTTCTGGTGCTGTTCTTGCCATTTCTTTTCGTTGGCCTCCCATTTCTTTTCC
>CAZHCY010000022.1:0-15552 GCA_964531185.1 uncultured Desulfovibrionales bacterium
CGGGCGCCGCCTCCGGGCAGGAAGCCGTGCCTCATGCAAAGGGCTGAACTGTTACCAAAATCCTTATCCGGTCAGGCAGGGAGTCAGGTCCTGAGGGGCTTTGCTGGACAGGCCGGGTTCGGCTGTAAATGATTTTCCTGATTCAAGGAGGATTTAATGGACAAGATATGGGGACATGGGCTGACCTTTGACGATGTTCTGCTCATGCCCGACTATTCCGAAGTAATGCCGGATGCAGTGGATCTTTCCACCCTGCTTACCCCGGAGATAAGCCTGAATATACCTTTGCTCAGCTCAGCCATGGATACTGTGACCGAGGCCAGGATGGCCATTTCCATGGCCCGTTCAGGAGGAGTGGGGGTAATCCACAAGAACATGCCTGTGGATACCCAGAGGATAGAAGTGGAAAGGGTCAAGAAATCAGAGAGCGGAATGATAGTGGATCCGGTAACTGTTGATCCTGACGACAGTGTGGAGCATGTTTTGAGCCTCATGAGTGAATACAGGATCTCCGGCCTTCCAGTGGTTAAGGGTCAGGAACTGGTGGGCATAGTCACCAACCGGGATGTTCGCTTTGTTCATGATCTGACAACAAGAGTCAGCCAGGTGATGACCAGCAGAAATCTGGTGACGGTTCCTGTGGGCACCACCCTTGTGGAAGCCAAAAATATTCTTCAGCAGAACAAGATTGAAAAACTGCTGGTTGTGGAAGAAGGCCGGCGGCTCAAGGGTCTGATCACCATCAAGGATATAGAAAAAATCAAGAAGTATCCCAATGCCTGCAAGGATGACATGGGCAGACTGCGGGTGGGGGCTGCTGTTGGCGTGGGCCAGGACAAGGAGATGAGGGTTGAGGCTTTGATCAATGCCGGCGCGGATTTCATTGTGCTGGACTCGGCCCATGGACATTCCAGAAATATTATCCAGGCAGTCCGGGATATCAAGTCAGACTTTCCCAGATGTCAGCTGGTGGCCGGAAATGTAGGGACTTATGAAGGGGCCCGGGCACTGGTGGATGCAGGCGCTGATACCATCAAGGTGGGCATTGGACCGGGATCCATCTGTACCACCAGAATTGTGGCCGGTGTCGGGGTGCCCCAGGTTACGGCCATCATGGAGGCCACCAAAGCCTGCAGGAAAAAGGACAGATGTGTTATTGCCGACGGCGGGGTCAAATTTTCCGGAGATGTGGTCAAGGCCATTGTGGCCGGGGCTGATTCTGTCATGATGGGCAGCATGCTGGCCGGTACCGAGGAAAGTCCGGGTGAAACCATTCTGTATCAGGGCAGGACCTATAAAATTTACCGGGGGATGGGCTCCATTGACGCCATGAAGGAAGGCAGCAGCGACCGCTATTTTCAGAAGACCACCAATAAACTGGTGCCAGAGGGAATTGTGGGACGGGTCCCTTTTAAAGGCCCGGTGGGAGACACCCTTTTTCAGCTGGTGGGGGGCTTGAGGTCAGGCATGGGCTATGTTGGCTGCTCAAACATCAGGGAACTTCAGAACAAGGCCAGATTCCTGCAGATGACAGCAGCCGGGTACAAGGAAAGTCATGTACACGATGTAATTATTACCAAGGAAGCTCCCAATTACCGTGTTGAAAACTATTAATCCAGCAGGATGACTATGCAGGTTCAGAACAAGGCGGTTATTCTTGATTTCGGCTCCCAGTACACCCAGCTTATCGCCAGGAGGATAAGGGAAGCCGGGGTTTATTCAGAGATTCATCCGTGTACCGTTTCCCTGGACGAGCTGAAGGCCATGAACCCTTCGATCCTGGTTCTGTCCGGAGGACCCTCCAGCGTGGGATCCCAGGATTCTCCAGGCATTGACCCTGCGGTTTTTGACCTGGGTCTTCCCACCCTGGGCATTTGTTATGGCATGCAGCTCATAGCCCATTCCCTTGCCGGACAGGTGGAGCCTTCAGTGAACAGGGAATACGGCAGGGCTTCCCTTAAAATCCTTAAGGACTGTCCCCTCTGGGATACCATTGAGGAGCACGAGGAACTGACGGTCTGGATGTCCCACGGAGATACAGTTCTGCGTCCTCCTCCAGGGTTTCAAGTCCTGGCCAGGACTTCTGAGGTTGAAATCGCTGCCATGGGGAATGCTGATAAAAAGATCTATGCTGTTCAGTTTCATCCTGAGGTAGCCCATACTGAAGATGGCTTCAAGATGCTGCACAATTTCCTGTTCAAGGTGGCTGAACTCAAGCCTGACTGGTCCATGGCCTCGTTCATTGAAAACACCATTGCTGAAATGGCTGAAACCATTGGCCATGAAAAAGTGGTCTGCGGGCTGAGCGGGGGGATCGACTCCACTGTGGTGGCTGTTCTTCTGCATAAGGCCATAGGCAAGAACCTGCACTGCATACTGGTGGACAACGGGGTCCTGAGGCAGAGTGAAGGCGAGGAAGTGGTGGAAACCCTGAAGGAGCACTTTGACCTGAATCTCAAGCATGTTCAGGCTCAGGAACGTTTTCTGTCCCGCCTGGAAGGTGTCAAGGATCCTGAAGAAAAACGCAAGATCATCGGGCATACATTTATTGAAGTATTTGATGAGGAGGCAGGTTCCATTCCAGGGGTGAAATGGCTGGCCCAGGGAACCCTTTATCCTGACGTGATTGAAAGCGTATCTTTCAAAGGACCTTCTGCAGTGATCAAAAGCCATCACAATGTGGGTGGACTTCCTGAAAAAATGAATCTCAAGCTGGTGGAGCCCTTGCGGGAGCTTTTCAAGGACGAAGTGAGGAAAGTGGCTGTGGAGCTGGGCATTCCGGATGTGATTGTCTGGCGGCACCCTTTTCCCGGTCCGGGTCTGGCCATCAGGGTTATAGGAGAGATAACTGCCCAGCGCCTGGACATGCTGCGCAAGGCGGACCGGATAGTTCAGAACGAACTGCATGCTTCAGGCTGGTACACCAAGGTGTGGCAGGGCTTTGCCGTGCTTTTGCCCCTTAAAACTGTCGGGGTCATGGGAGATGAAAGGACTTATGAAAATGTGGCGGCCTTGAGGATAGTGGACAGTGTGGACGCCATGACGGCTGACTGGAGCAGAATACCGCCGGAGATCCTGGCCAGAATTTCCAACAGAATAATCAACGAAGTCAGGGGAGTGAACCGGGTGGTCTTTGATATTTCCTCAAAACCTCCCAGTACCATAGAATGGGAATAAAAATATGTTCGGCATAGGAACTACAGAAATTGTGGTCATCCTGGTGGTGGCTCTTCTGGTTCTGGGACCCAAAAAACTCCCGGAAATCGCCAGATCCCTGGGCAAGACCCTGGCTGAATTCAGAAGGGTTTCCACGGATGTCAAAAGGACCATTGAACTGGAAGTGGACAGAGAGGAGGAGGCCAGAGCCAAAAAGAGAATCCGCCAGGAGATGGCTGAAAAGGCCAGCCATGAAGCAGAATCTCAATCCAGGGAATCAACTGCTCAGGAATCCTCAGGACCAGTCCAGCCAAATGCAGAAATGTATTCTGAAACAGCCTCATCAGCTGAGGCTGCAGCTTCTAAAGCAGCCGGGGCAGACAGCAGCAGTGCTGACCAGACTGCTGAACCCAAAACCAGAAACAGCAGTTCATAGATGAGCCCGGAAGATTTTGATTCCACAGATGAGCAGGGCAGGGCTGAACAGGAGGCCATGACCTTTACCGAGCACCTGGAAGAGCTGCGTTCCAGGGTTTTCAAGTCGCTCATTGCCGCCTTCATAGGCTTTCTGGCCTGTTACGGGTTTAAAGAGGATCTCTTTAACCTGCTCATGGAACCTCTGGTGCAGGTCATGCCACCGGAGAGCACCATGATTTTCACCTCCCTGCCTGAGGCATTTTTCACTTATCTGAAGGTCGCCTTTGTAGCTGGTATTTTTGTGGCCAGTCCGTATATTTTTTTTCAAATATGGAAGTTTGTGGGTCCAGGTCTTTATGATACTGAAAAAAAGTATATGATTCCCATAGCCTTTTTTTCAGCTCTCTTTTTTGTCAGCGGGGCCCTGTTCGGCTATTTTATTGTCTTTCCCATAGGTTTTAAATTCTTTATGGGCTTTGCCACGGAAATGATCCAGCCTCTGCCCTCTCTAAGGGAATACCTGGGTTTTTCCATCAAGCTGCTCTTTGCCTTCGGTATTGCTTTTGAACTGCCCCTGTTTATTTTCTTTTTGGCCAGACTTGGCATTGTCACTTCCAAAGGGCTCAGGAAGCAGCGGAAATACGCCATTCTACTGGCTTTTGTGGTCTCGGCCTTCCTTACTCCGCCGGACATCGTCAGTCAGGTGCTAATGGCCGGTCCTCTGGTGGTCCTCTATGAGCTGGGAATACTGGTGGCTTTCATCTGGGGAAAGAAAAAGAAGGAGACTGCTGATGATCCGGACAATGAAGAACAGGGAACTGAGACCGCCTGATATCCCGGAGGACAGTCCATGAGAAAAGGTTTCATCAAAAGGGATACTCTGGAAACCAGGATTCAGACCGCCATCAATCTGGATCCCGGGGAGCCGGAAATCAGTATCAGTACTGGTTTTGCCTTTGCCGACCACATGCTTGAGCTCATGAGTCACTGGGCCGGTTTCAGTCTGGATGTTCAGTGCCAGGGAGATATGCAGGTGGATGCGCATCATTCCCTGGAGGATGCGGGTATCTGTCTGGGGCAGGCATTGGAACAGGCTCTGGCCGGCAAACAGGGCATCAGCAGATGCGGCTGGGCCAGAGTGCCCATGGATGAGGCCCTGGCCGAAGTCAGCGTGGATATATCAGGCCGGCCGTATCTGGTATATCAGGGAAGCCGCCTTTTAAATGAAACCATTGCCGGACAGGAAAAAGACCTGTGGCGGGAGTTTTTCAAATCTTTTGCCTTTAATGCCCGGATGAACCTGCATATAAATCTGGCTTACGGCTCGAATTCTCATCATTTGCTGGAGTCGGCCTTCAAGTCCACGGGGCTGGCCCTGAAGCAGGCCGTATTCATAAGCAAGACCGGAATTTTGAGCACCAAGGGGACCCTGGACTGACATGAAATATTTCTGGATTTTTTTTATTTTTGTCCTTGTGCTGGCATCTGGCTGTGCTCCCAGATACTCCGAGGTCAGAGTATCCGGGGAAGAGACTGTGGCTGTGGCTGAATTTTCCCAGCCGGTGCACAAATGGCAGCTCATCAACAACCAGGTGATCTTAGACCGGAATATGGTTGATGAAAAGGTCCTGGAGGGTCTTGACAGCTATCTGCAGAAGCTGCTGGATCAGGGTCCCTACAAAGTAGCCGGACCTGAGCTGGTCAAAGACTGCGCATCCCTTGAAGAGAGCCGGAAAACACCTGGAGCAGCTTTTCATTACTGGCTCCGGGTAGGCCGATGCGTTCCTGCTGACTATATCCTGGTCCCTTTTCTCTTTGACTGGCGGGAAAGAATAGGAGGGGAAATGGGAGTTGAAGAACCGGCCCGGGTAACTCTTGAGCTTAATCTGATAAAAATCAGTGAAATCAAGCTGGACAGATTTATTTTAGATGAAAGACAGATGTCCCTGAGCGAGGATCTTCTGGGGGTGGGCAGATTTTTTAAGCGGGGTGGGAAGTGGATTTCCGCTGAATCACTGGCCAGAGAAGGACTGGAGCGGGGAGTAAGGGAGTTGGGGTTATGATTCTGTTTCCGGCCATTGACATTAAAAACGGCCAGTGCGTGAGACTCAGGCAGGGGCTTGAAAACCAGGCAACTGTTTTTTCATCGGATCCAGCGGCCATGGCTGAGCACTGGCAGCGCCTGGGGGCCTGCTGGCTGCATATTGTGGACCTGGACGGCGCCTTTTCAGGACAGCCGGTTAATAAGGATCTTATCCAGACCATATGCAGCAGGGTGGATGTGCCTGTTCAGCTTGGCGGGGGCATCCGGGATGCGGAAACCGCTCAGGCCTATTTAAAGGCCGGAGTCAGCCGGATAATTATCGGGACCATGGCCCTGGAAGACCAGGAGCTCTTTCAGAATCTGTGTGAAAAATTTCCAGGCAAAACAGGCGTTTCCCTGGATGCCTGGGATGGAAAGCTCAAGTCCAGGGGCTGGGTAACCGATACCGGAGTCAGGGTGGAGGACGTTATACCGGTCCTGGACAGCCTGGGAAGCTCATTTTTTATCTATACAGATATTGCCAGGGACGGGATGCAGAGCGGGGTGAATATCAAGGCCCTGGAAAAAGTGCTTTCCCTGACCAGCAGGCCGGTGGTGGCTGCCGGGGGTATCTCAGTGCTGGAGGATGTCATGGAGCTTTATCCACTCACTGCCAGAGGTCTGGAAGGGGCCATAACCGGGCGGGCCATTTACAGCGGCAGTCTGGATTTCCAGCTGGCTGCAGAATGGCTCCGGGAAAAATCCTGATTTTATTTTTTAGCAATACTTCAGCCGTTTGCATGCGGCATCGGGACCGGCTTTTTCAGCGCCTGTTTTTTACTTGAACCAGAAAACAGGCGCTGGGGTGTCTGTCTCCTGCTTTCCTTAGAACGGGCCAAGATGTTCTGTTTTTTATTTGGACAGCGGGTTTTCAGGGCTTTAGCTGTCTGTTCCGGCCAGCCTCTGCTGCAGGCCCTTGATGAGCAGGGGCCAGGCAATGGTGGCATCTGAATAGACTTCAGCATATCTGCCGCCCTCATTTTCCGGCACAAATTTTCCCCAGGATACACCTTCCTGATAGGTACAGCCGGACAGTCCTCCCCAGTGCACCGGCTCAGGGCAGATTCTTACCCCGTACTGAAACCTGCGCAGGGGGAGATCCACATCTTCCAGACGCTGACTGGCGATTTCAAGGAACGGTCCCACCTGCTGGGCCCAGTTTCTTGGGACGCCCCCGCCTATGGTGAAAAGACCGATTTTTCTGCTTGCGGCGATTTTCCGGGTATAACTCAGAAGATCAAGAAAGGGATTGAAAGGATAGGGCAGCTGGCCGGACCCTTCATTATCCATGAGGCTGCTGTTCTGCCTGAGAATATGGGTAGCAATGTCCAGGGCCAGTTCAGAATCAGTAAAGGCTGGAATATAAACAGGAACGTTCATCTGATAGGCACTTTTAAGAATGCCTTTTCCCGGGGTGTTAAGGCTCAGGTATCTGCCTATGGCCCGGCAGATTTTTTCAGATGAATATACTTCTGTTTTGTCCAGACCTTCCATGACCTTATGCAGAATGTCCTCGGCCCGGATGAAGTTTATCTCCGGTTCCAGGGTGTCATACACCCGGTTGAATCCGAGCTGGAAAAGCTCATGGTCATTCATGGAATTTTTTTCATACTTGTAGTGCTGCAGACCTATGGATTCAATGAAACCATGGGCCATGAGGGCGCCTGTGGAGATGACCACGTCCAGCCAGCCCATGTCCAGCATTTTGCAGATGATGGTTCCCATCTTGGCCACGGTCATGGCCCCGGAAAAAGTACCCACCACCATGCAGTCAGGGTCAGAAACCATTTCTTCCATGACATCCAGGGCCTCTCCCAGGCTGCGCCCGTTGAAAGAGGTCATGGACATGGCTTTGAGCAGCTGGTCAAAATTGCTGATCTGATCAGGATCCAGAGACTTTAGAGGCTTTAGCCCCAAATTGGAAGGATCGCCAAGAGAATCAATGGTGCGGATGTGTTTTTTTTCTTTCATAACAGTTTGGTAGTTAAAGGGTGGGTTTTCAGGCATTCTGCCTGGAAAAATATGAAGTCAGGATGCTGATGATGCTTTTGACTGCTGTGGATTCAGAAACCTGGCTGCCCGGGACAGGGGCCAGCTCGCAGAAGTCCATGCCCACCAGCCTGGGGCCCGGCCAGAGATGGTTCCAGAAACTGGTCAGCCAGAGGTAATCAAGCCCTCCAGGCTCCGGGGTCCCGGTGCCGGGCATTATGGACGGATCCAGCCCGTCTGCATCAAAGGTGATGTAGACCGGGCCGCTGTCCATGAACTCTATTGCTTTCTGAGCTGCTTTTTCAGGTGCAGGCAGATCCCATGGAAAAAAAGGCAGAATTCTGTCCGGATTGGATGTGATGGTCTGCATCTCCTGTTGATTGAGGCTGCGAATTCCCATCTGGATCAGGCGCAGATTCAGGCCGAAGATTCTGGCCATGACACAGGCATGGGAAAACCGGCTGCCTTCAAAATCAGGCCTGAGATCTGCATGGGCGTCAATCTGAATTATGGTCAGGTCAGTAAAGCGGGAAGCGTAAAACTCCACCAGGGGAAAGGCAATGGAGTGCTCTCCGCCCAGGGTCAGCAGAAAATCCTGGTCAGGATCCATTTGTTTAAGAAAGGCCTTCATATCCTGGTTCTGGTGAACCGGCCCCCGAACATTGGGACGTTGAAAGGGCAGGTTTACAAAAGAGCACAGCCGGCTGATGTCCTGGCCCAGCCTGGGATCAAAGGTCTCTATCTGATAGCTGGCCCTGAGGATGGCTTCAGGCCCGTTTTTGGCCCCGTCTCCGAAACTGACTGTAGCCTGGTAGGGTACGGGCCAGACCTTGACTTCAGGCAGTGAGCAGCAGGGGCTTTCAAGATCCAGAAAACTGGTGTACATCAGGTGTCCTTAAAAGTTGCCGGACAGATGATTTCAGGGAAGAAAAACCGCCACAGAAATGGTGGTGGTCCACAGACCTGCCACTCCTGTGGTAACGCACGGTGCTGAGGCTGAATCAACGATTTGCCCGCTCATCATATATATCTGTCTTCTCTGATCATAGTCCTTTTCCGGATCAAAATCGATGCCCAGGGTAGTGGCCAGCATGGTTGAGGCCAGGTCTTCGGCAAAGTCGCCGATTTCGTTTTCATCAGCGCCAAAGGCTGTATGTTCGGAAATATATCCATACTGGCTCTTGGAGGCCGGAAAGGCCATGCCCACAGCAGATCCCACCAGCCGGCCCTTTTCATTGGTGGCATTTCTGGCCATGACACAAAAGGTTATCTGGCCGGGTTGCAGTTCTTGGACTCCCTGTTCCAGAGAAAGCATTTTGCAGTGGGGAGGATATATGCTGGAAACATAGACCAGATTCTGCTTTTCAATGCCTGCATCCCTCAGGGCAAGCTCAAAGGACTGGAGCTTGTTTTTGTGCCGGCCAATTCCGCGGGTGAAAAAAGCTCTGCTGGGAACAAAAGTATTTTGAAGCATTTAAAAACCACCTCCATTCATAACTTGACAGTCAAAAAATCTCTATCAACATCTTGTATTTACTGACAATTTCAGGCATCCTGAATGTCCGCATCATTATCAGCTTCAACAGCCTGATTTCTTTATCTTTACCTTTAACTTTTAACCTTTAACTTTTAACTCTCAAGTCATAAGTATATAGTCTTTGGCTCATCCCTCAGGCTCAAAGTCCTTTTTTGCCCACCAGAAGGGGTTCAGGTATTCCGTGGCGCTTTAATTTACTGGTGAGTTTTTTGGCACTGTAATCCACTGCCTGGAATTCCACCAGGACTCTGTACCATGGGGAGCCTTCAATATATGCATCCGTGATGCTGGCCTTCAAACCCTGGTCTGCAAGTTTTTGCTGAAGATCTCCTGCTTTATCAATGGTTTGAAAAGAACCAACCTGAAAAGTGTAGATATACCTGTCCTCATCTGACTGTTTTTCATCCTTTTTTTCCTGTTTTTCCTGAGGAGCAGGAGGTTGTGTTTTTTGCTCCCGGGTCTGGGAGGTTTTTTCCTGTACCTGCTGCTTTTCCATGAGCTGCTCAGATTCAGAATTATCCAGGAGCTGTTCGGGCTCAGGATTTTCCCGGGGTTCTTCCAGGGGATCAGTCTGTCTGTACCGGATCCTGGAGCCCCCTGGAGGATCCTTTCTCAGGTTTTCCATAAACTCCAATTCTTCAGGGGTCAGGCTTTCCTGACCCCCTTCCTTTTGGGGATCCGGCAGAATCCTGGGGATTTCCGGAACAACTTCCCTGGGATCATGTCCCCGGCCCACAAATATCCCCAGGACAAAAGACCAGATCATGGCCAGCACGACCAGGATTCCGACAAAAAGGATGCCTTTGGGGCCCAGGCTCAGACCGGATTGGGTGTTTTGCTTTTTGGACCGGTTTTTCTGTACTTTTGAAGCCATGACTCTAACTACATTTTCTGGGGAGCAGTTACCCCCAGAAGATTCAAGCCGTTGCGGATCACAATGGCCACTGATCTGAAAAGGACCATCCTGGCCTGGATGAGGTCAGAATTTTTCGCGGCCAGCACAGGATGAACAGTATAATATCTGTGCAGCAGCCCAGCAAGGTCCTGGAGATAATATGAAATATGGTGAGGGCTTAAGCCGGCTGCTGAAGAGGCCACCACCTCCGGGAATTCATGCATTTTTTTCAAAAGATCAATGTCTTCTGCTGAATTCAGCAGGTGCAGATGAGTGGAGGCATCTTCCCGGATGGTGATGTTTCTTTGAGCTGCCTTGGCAAACAGAGAGCAGATCCGGGCATGGGCGTACTGGACATAGAATACAGGATTGTCCATGGACTTTCTTTTGACCATTTCCAGGTCAAAATCCAGATGACTGTCGCTTCTGCGGCTTAAAAAAATGAATCTGCAGGCATCAACCCCTACCTCGTCCAGAACTTCCTTCAGGGTGATGAATTCTCCAGCCCGGGTGGACATGGCCACCTGGCTTCCTTCACGCAAAAGATTGACCAGCTGAACCAGAATGACCCTCAGGCTGTCTGCTGGGCGGCCCATGGCCTGAACAGCTGATTTCATTCTGGGCACATAGCCGTGATGGTCTGCACCCCAGATATCCACCACCGTTTCAAAGCCCCGGTCAAACTTGTTTTTATGATAGGCAATGTCCGAGGCAAAATAGGTCAGGGATCCGTCTGATTTTTTCAAAACCCGGTCCTTGTCGTCTCCGAACTGGGTCGTTCTGAACCACAGAGCTCCCTCATGGTCATAGACCATATTCCTGTCCCTTAACCATTCAAATGTTTCCTCAACCCGGTGGTCCTGGATAAGACTCTGTTCCGAGAACCAGACCTGGTGGTTTACCCTGAACTTTTTCAGATCCTGCTTTATGTCCTGGAGGATATATTTAACAGCTGCTTCTCTACAAATGGCAACCGCCCTGGATTCTTCCATTTCCAGAAGGCCTGGGCCGTACTCCTGCTTCAGGCCGGCTGCAATCTGGATGAGATAGTCTCCCTGATAATGGTTCCCGCTCAAGGCAATATCCCGGCCTGCAAGGTTCTGGTATCTGATCCAGGTAGATTCACCCAGGATATTCATCTGACGACCGGCATCATTGAGGTAATACTCAGTGGAAACGTCATAGCCGGCAAAGCGCATGATCCGGGCCAGAGAATCGCCCACTGCAGCGCCCCGGCCATGTCCGATGTGCAGCGGCCCTGTGGGATTGGCTGACACGTATTCCACCTGTACTTTCTTGTCCTGGCCCCTGAAGGATGATCCATAATCCTTGTCCTGGCTTTGGATTTCATCCAGAACAGTCAGCCAGAAGTCTTTTTTAAAGGTAAAATTAAGGAAACCAGGCCCGGCAATGTCAATTTTGTCCAGAAAAGAGTCCTGTTCAAGAAGGGCCTGGCGGATTTCTTCAGCCAGCTGTCTGGGGTTTTTGCCGGCCTGGCTGCTGAGGATCATGGCCGCGTTGCAGGCCAGGTCTCCGAATTTCTTTTCCCTGGGAGGCTCAAGCATGGCTTTTTCAGGCCAGGACAGACCAAGATTGGTCAGGGTCCCGGTCAGAAGGTTCAGGAGATGAGTCTTGGCTTGCATTGATTATCCATTAAGATGTTGCTGGTTGGTTTCAGATTCCTGCATTTCCAGTTCAGATATATTTTCCAGACTGCTGATGCTGATGATTTCAGGTTTTGGGTCTTCTGAGTCAAGAATGGCTGGAATCATCCTGGACAGAATCCCTTTGGGGCCCAGTTCCAGAAAGGCATCTGCTCCCTGCTGGCTCATGCCGGCAATGATCTGCATGAAATAGACAGGGGAAGTCATTTGCCTCTGCATGATGCGCCGGATTTCTTGGGGATTGTTTTCAGCCTGAGCAGTGGCGTTGAAATAGATGCTGATCCTGGGCCGGTGCCAGTCCAGCCTGTCCATGAAAGCGGCCAGCTCCCGGGCAGCCTCGTCCATCATGGGACTGTGGAAAGCACCGCTGACCGGCAGCATGACCATTCTGCCCCGGGCGTTTTTTACTTCCGGCTCAAGGAGCTGCACTGCTTCCTGGTGCCCGCTGACCACAAACTGGCGCGGCGTGTTGCAGTTGGCCAGGACAAGGGTTTTACCTGTCTGACGATGGATCTTATTGACCATTTCCTGCACCTGATCCTGAGGAATTTTAAGCACAGCAGCCATGGCCCCTGGTGAATCCTTGCCTGCCTCAGCCATGAGCCTGCCCCTCAGGGAAACAGTCCTGATGGTGCTCTGAAAATCAAGGACTTCTGCAGCAGCCAGGGCGCTGAATTCTCCAAGGCTGTGCCCGGCCGTGAATTCAGGCCGAACCAGGTTTCTGCATTTAAGCCACAGATTCAGATTGACCACGGTCAAAGCCGGCTGCAGGTACCGGGTTTGAGACATATCCCGGGCTTCACCGTCCCAGTAGATCTCCCTCAGGGGATGTTTGCAGATTTTTTCAGCCTGTTTCCAGTTGTCCATATACAGGGAATCAGACTCTGCCAGATGACGCCCCATGGATTTTTCCTGGGAGCCCTGGCCGGGAAAAAGAACTGCGGTTTTGCGGTCAGTCAATTGTTGCTCCGTGTTTTGAGGGTTGCAGACGAGCGCATATTATTCAGCCCTGGATATTCTGCTGCTCATAGACTGAACTTTTTGTCTGATATCAGGACTATCAAATAACTTTTAAAGTTAACCTGAATTGTTAAAAAAGTCGAGACTTTTATGACCGGCTGAGGCGGTGGAAGGGAAGGGCAGGAAACTGCCTTGAGATTCAGCTTGGGATCCGGGTTTGAAGGGTGGTTTTAAGCAATTCCTGGTTTTTCCACTTGAACCCTGAGTCTGCAGCCTTATTTTTTCCTCAGACCGCAGTTTGAGAACTAAAAGACAAAAGGCAATGAAAGCATTATACGTTTTTGACAGTGCGGCACTCAAGCCCGGTTATTCAGCGAAAACTGCAGTACAAAGGAAAGTCATTTCTTGTTGAGTGCCGGACAGTCCCTGTGTCAGATGCAAATGGCTGAAATGTTACCAAAAAAGTATGCCCAGGAATAATCCAGAAGAAAAAATCAATTCAGATCCGGCCCATGCCCTTTCCAGGGAAGAATGCCTTCAGGCCCTGGAGTCAGGCCGGGAAGGTCTTGAACCGGACCAGGCAGCCAGACGCCTGGAAACTTACGGAGAGAACCGTCTGCCTGAATCAGGCAGGGAAAGTCTCTTTAAAAGAATTCTCAAGCAGTTCAGCGACATCCTCATTTACATCCTGCTGGCCGCGGCATTGATCACTGCCCTGCTTGGACATTATATTGATACGGGCGTGATCCTTGGTGTAGTCATAATCAATGCCCTGATGGGTTTTTTCCAGGAGGGCAAGGCGGAGCAGGCCCTGGCCGGTATCCGGAACATGCTGACCCCTGATGCTGAGGTGCGCAGGGGAGGGAACTTTAGAAAGATAAGCTCTGCCAGTCTGGTTCCCGGTGATATTATCCGTCTCAAGTCAGGCGACAAGGTGCCGGCTGATGTAAGACTGCTGGATGTTCAGGGCCTGCGTGTGGAAGAATCTTCGCTGACCGGAGAATCCCAGCCTGTGGGCAAACACACGGATCCGGTTTCCAGAGATGCAGGTCTTGGAGACCGGGCGTCCATGGCCTTTTCCGGGTCCCTGGTAACTTCCGGCAGGGCTATAGCTGTGGTGGTTGGTACAGGGCTTAATACAGAAATTGGGAAAATTTCCAGAATGGTCCAGGAAGTGGAGGAAATCGCCACTCCCCTGACCAGACAGATGAACAGGTTCAGCAAAAAGCTGGCCGGTGTGATACTTTTCATGTCCGCAGCCATGTTTTTTCTGGGCTGGATTGTTCATGGGTCAAAACTGGACTATCTGTTTTTCGCAGCCATAGGCTTTGCAGTTGCTTCCATTCCTGAGGGGCTGCCGGCCATCATGTCCATTACCCTTGCTCTGGGAGTGAAGCGAATGGCAATGCGCAAGGCCATTGTCCGCAGGCTGCCGGCTGTGGAAACACTGGGCTCGGTGGATGTCATCTGCACTGACAAGACAGGAACCCTGACCAGAAACGAAATGACGGCCCGAAGTATAATCTCTGTAAACCAGTCATTCAATGTGAGCGGCACAGGATATGTGCCGGAAGGACATATAAGCAGCCGCACCGGAGAACATGTAAGTATTGAAAAGCATCTGGATCTTTTGACCATCATTGAGATCATGGCTGTATGCAATGATGCGGAAATATATCAGGAGGACGGTCAATGGAAGCTGAGCGGGGATCCCACTGAAGGAGCCCTGCGCACCCTGGGGCAGAAAGCAGGATTTGACCATACTTCTTATAGAAAGATTTCTGAAATTCCTTTTGAATCGGAAAGAAAATTCATGGCCACCCTGTGTGCGGTTCCCTCAGGCAAATGCAGAATTCTGCTCAAAGGAGCCCCGGACAGGCTTCTGGACAGATGCAGTCACCAGCTGGGTTCCCATGGCGAAGTGAATCCTCTGGACAGAGAGTTCTGGGAAAAGCAGATGGAGAATATGGCCCGGGATGGACAGCGGATCATGGCCGCGGCCTGGAAGGATGTAAATGCAGACCTTGAACAGCCTGAACCTTGCGGTAAAATCAATGAGTTGGATATGGAAGATGTGGAAAAAAACATGATTTTTGCAGGAATCGTGGGCATGGTTGATCCGCCCAGACCTGAGGCTGTCCAGGCCATAAAGGTCTGCAGGCAGGCCGGAATCAGGGTGAAGATGATAACCGGAGATTTTGCAGCTACTGCCGCGGCCATTGGCCGGGAAATGGGCATAGGAGAAAAAAAGGGGGCAATGTCCGGTGCAGAGCTGGAAGAAGCTGATGATGAGCACTTTAAAAAGCTGGCCCTGGAAAACGACATTTTTGCCAGGACCAGTCCAGAGCACAAGCTCAGGCTGGTTAAAGCCCTCCAGCAGAGCGGTCATGTGGTGGCCATGACCGGGGACGGAGTTAATGATGCTCCGGCCCTGAAAAGAGCGGATATCGGGGTAGCCATGGGCATCAAAGGAACAGAGGCCACCAAAGAAGCAGCTGAGATTGTGCTTACTGACGACAATTTTGCCACCATTGAACAGGCTGTGGAAGAAGGCCGGACCATTTACGACAACCTGCTCAAGGCGGTGATGTTTATTCTGCCCACCAACGGGGCTGAAGGTCTGGTGATCCTGACCTCCATTGTATTCGGTTTTGCAGTACTGCCGCTTACCCCGGTTCAGATCCTTTGGGTGAACATGGTCACTGCTGTAACCCTGGCCATAGCCCTGGCCTTTGAACCTTCGGAACCGGGTATTATGTCCAGACCTCCCAGAAAGGCCGGCGGTTCCATACTGAACAGGTACTATCTATGGAGGATTGCCTTTGTTTCGGTGCTTATAGGCGGTGCAACC
>CAZHCY010000023.1:0-15162 GCA_964531185.1 uncultured Desulfovibrionales bacterium
AACCCAAAGGTGGAAAAATAAAAAAAGCCAAGCATGCCTGGAGCCAGGAAATAGAGGATATCGCCGGTGTAGATGAGTTTCACCTGATTTAGGGCCAACAAAAAAAGGATAAGGGCTTTGAGCATAGTTTTTTCCAACCGGGCCGGCTCTTAAGAAAACAGTAAAAACTGGAAAATGATTACCCAGGCATAGACTGTTGACGCAGCAGCAAGAATAAAAACCAGGGCAAACCTGGGTGAAAAATAGCCCAGGAGCATGGTGGTGTTTTTTATGTCCAGCATGGGGCCCAGCAGCAGAAAGGCCACCACTGACATAACTGGAAAAGTCCCGGAAAAGGAAGCAGCCACAAAGGCGTCCGCAGTGGAGCAGAGGGACAGAATATAAGCCAGAAACATCATCACCCCTGAGGCGGTATAAACGGAATCCGACAGTCCCAGCACTGCCTGCTGGCTTAGAACCGACTGAAACAGCGAGGCAATGGCTGCGCCAAGGATAAAATATTTGCCCACGCTGAAAAATTCATCAATGCTGTGGTCCAGCACGTTTTTCCAGACAGACAGACTTAACCAGCCTCTGGGTCTGGGAGCAGGGGCCATGGGCAGGTCAACCCGGGAGGGTTTCCCCCTTTCCAGGAGAAAATAGACCAGAATCCCCACGCTCAGGGCCACTAAACCGGCCAAACCAAAGCGCAGAAACACAACCTGCAGATCAAACCTGAAAGCATAAAAGGTTGAGGCCAGGACAATGGGGTTCAGTATGGGGGCAGCGGCCAGAAAAACCGCGCCTGCGCAAAGGGGCATGCCTTTGCGGACCAGCCCTCTGATTGCCGGAATGATGGCGCATTCACAGACTGGAAAGACTGCACTGAGTATCAGAGCCGGGAAAATGGACAGCAAAGGATTGGCAGGAAGATATTTTTTAAAGAAATTTTCCGGGATAAAAATGAGCACCAGGGAAGAAAATATGGCTCCCATGAGGATAAAGGGAGCCGACTCAAAGACAATACTCAGAAAAACCATGGCTGCATTGGAGAAAACAGCGGACATGGGTCAGGCTCTCAGCTCTGATTTCATGAGGGCATTGAAATAAAACTGGACATATTTGCCGGAAATAACATCATTGAGGTCAAAGACCATTTCCTCGCTCAGGAATTTTCCACTGAAAGCCAGAAAGAGATTTCCTGAAAGATTATGAATCCCCTGTTCAATACTCAGGCGTTCCTCTGCTGAGAGTCTTGGGTGGTCATACAGCCTGCAGGCCAGGGGGCGCTGGATGTAGAAAGAGCATTTGCTGTTTCTGCTGAAGGGACAGATGAGGTCGTCCAGCTTCGAGTCTGCAGGGCTTAATGACTTATTCCTGGCTGCAGATACCTGTACTGCCCGGCTGATGAGGGCCTGCCTCTCCTCCCTGGAGAGCATGGTGTTCATTTTCTGGGTCAGATAAACAGCCTCCACAAAACTGACCCTGACTTCTTCCACACAGCAGAGCATGTGCTCCCGGCCGCACACCTTGTTCTGGGAGATTTCCAGTTCAATTTTGTTCAGGATATCTTCCAGGTCGTCAAAAAAGGGATTAAGATCAACAATATTTTTGTGTTCCAGGGCAGGTTCTCTGGTGGTCAGGGCACATTGATTGCGTCCGTATTTGCGCAGAAGGCTCCACTGGGAATAGCTGGAAGGCTTGGAGCGCAGTTTCTGAAGTTTTTTCTGGACAAGTCTGGAGCTTAAGCCGCGGCGCAGAAGATAAGCGGAAACAATGGTACCGGTCCGGCCAATACCGTGGCGGCAATGCACCAGAACCTTCTTGCCCAGATATATGGATTCATCCATCCATTCCAGGGCCTCGTCCAGGTCCTGAATTTCAGGGGTTTCCTCGTCCTCCACAGGCAGATAATAGACATCAAAGCCGGCTTCTCTTTCTATGACCGGAAGATCCGGGAATTCAGCGCAAAGGTTGATAATGGAATCAATGCCTTTTTGTTTGAGCTTTTCCAGATGCTGGTAGGACATGGGGGCCGGTCCCACTGCCAGGCTGGGTGTTACCCAGCTGACATAGGCATTGGCTGCAGGTTTTTTACCCGGCCAGAAAATCATGGATTTCTCCTGAGAAAGAATTGATAAGCTGCTGCACCTTGTCCTGATTTATGCTCATGTCCTTGAGCCTGGTTATACCCAGGATATAACCGACCACTTTCAGTCTGCGTTCGGTTGCATCCGCGTCTTCCCGGCTGTATTCAGCCTTGAGCATATCACCTCTGGTTTCAGTGGAAAAGCCGAATTTTTCCAGAACCGCCTTAATAACCTGCAGACGCATCAGGCGCTGGGACTCCTTTGCTCCGCCTCCCTTGAAGCTGAACTGAATGTAATTTTGTTCATTTTCCGGACTGAGCAGGGCATCCACAACAACGAAATGATAGCCAAACCGGATCAGGGCGTGCATGTAATCTCTGGCCAGCAGGCCATAACTGCTTAAAAGGGTTGACTTGGCAGGGTCAAAGATTCCAGCGCTGACCTGGTCAAATCCTTCCCAGTCAAAATGTTTTATGTTCTTGTCCCAGGGGATGCGGGGATGCCTGAGTCCCTGGAACATGGCCAGAAAAGGCCGGCAGGTGACATGATCCAGGGTGACCCGGTTCAGGGTTTCGCCCTTGCTGGTCAGTCCCTGCTCCAGATTCAGGACCCGAAATACCAGAGGTATATCCAGGTCCAGGGTTTTGGATTGGTGAAGGCCCCTGCCTTTGCGGTCGGCCAGGGCAAACATTTCCCTGACTCCCATTTCATGGGTGAAGCGGATCAAATCATGCATTGACCTGCAGTTCTGGGGGATAAAATCCTCTGATTCAGCATCCTTGAGATTCAGGGAGGAAATGTTTTCCAGAACCACTCGCATTTTCTGCTTAAGCCAGGTTTCCTTTTCCGGCCGGGGCAAGCTTCCGGGCTGAGACTGTCCGGCATGGATCAGGGCCCGATGACCGTCCATGGTTACCAGTTGTTGATTTTCAAATATTTCTGTGGCCTGGTCAACATTGATGATCACCGGCACAGAATTTTCCCGGGCTATGTTGGCAAAATGGCTGGCCTGGCTGCCCCTGGCTGCGATGACGCCTTCCATGACGCCCAGGGCCTGGGTAAGTTCTGGATAAAGGGCTGGGGCAACCAAAATACATCCGGGAGGAATGTCTGAGATCTTTTCCTTGGAGGAAAGGATATGGATCCTTCCGCTGGCCAGCCCTGGACCGGCCCATTCGCCCCGGGCCAGTACAGGCAGATCCAGACCAGGGGAGGAGTTGTCCGGCTTGATGGACCGAAGGGGCCGGGTCTGCAGAAAAAGGATTTTTCGGGCGCGGTCAACAGCCCATTCAATATCCTGGGGCTGTTCAAAAATTTGTTCAATGTTCAGGCATTTCTGATAAAGGGCAGCCAGGTATGCAGGTTCCTCAGGCAGGTTATCCTGGGGGCTGTTCCGGTCAATGAAATACTCCCTGGCCTTGACCTGGCCGCTGACCAGCTGTTCTCCCTGCCCGGAAACAACATATATGCCCGTGGTTCTGGAGTCCTTGATATCTTCAGTGTAAACCACCCCGCTTTCCAGGGCATCCACCATTTCCAGGACCAGCACAGCCATGGGCAGCAGTTCATCAGCCATGCCGGCGCGGATGCGATAGGTAATGGCCCGGGGGGAGTATTTGCTGGCCAGAACCTGTTTGTAAGCTGTATAGAAATCTTCACGGGCTGTGTCCAGGATGCTTCTGTATTGACCGGCAAAACTCAGGAAGCTGTCTTCACCCACAGCGCTGGAACGTACAGCCAGTCTGTTGCCCTGGAATTTTTCAAGCCGGCTTTCTATTTCTTCCTGGACCTGGGAAGGAACTTCTGCCTCCAGGATCAGATTCTGGAGGCGCAGAGACAAATCCTGAAAATCCTCAGCTGATTCCAGACAGAACCGGCTGAGAATTCTGTTGATTTCCGGCCGGATTCCCGCCTGAGACACCAAAAGATTAAAGGCCCTGGAAGTGATGCAGAACCCGGAGGGTGCAGCAAAGCCGTGCTGTTTGAGTCTGGCCAGGTTTGTGGCTTTGCCTCCGGACAGTTCCTCGGTACAGTCCTGATCCAGCTCCAGGATATATGGCTTCTGGGTGTCAGGTTCCTTGAGGCTCAGGGCCAGGTTCATGTAAAAGGATACTTTTTTCTGATAGTCCTTGAGGACCCGGTAGCGAAGAGGATTCAAGGCATTGATGCTTTTTATGAGCTTGGTCACCCCCTGGTCCAGTTCATGGCAGAGAGCCACCACCCGGGCATAATCGCAAGGTGTTCCCCGGTAATAGATTTCCTCAATCTCAGACATCTTTTCCAGGCAGTATCTGTCCAGGACCAGAAGGTCCCTGAAATACTGGTATTTTTTGCGCAGAAGGGTGCCCGGGGCAAAAATCTGCCTGGACCAGTAGCTGAAAATCTGAGTCAACCACATGCAGATTTATCCCTGGCCCTTTTCCAGAACCTTGGCCACCTTTTCCTCAAGTTCATGCTTGTCTATGGGCTTTACCAGGTATTCATCAGCTCCCAGCTGCAGGCACTTCTGGGCGGTTTCAATGGTGGGGTAGCCTGTTAGCATGATCACTTTAAGTTCCGGGGAGATTTTCTTGGCTTCTTCCAGGACATCCACACCGCTCAGTTTTTTCAGCTTGATATCCAGAATGACCAGATCCGCCTGCTGGTTCCTGATGAATGTCAGAAATTCTTCTTCTTCTGTAAAGGGATGAACTGTATGGTTTTTGCGCTTGAGTATCCGTTTAATCAGGACTCCGGCATCATATACGTCATCCAGCACTGCAATGTTGGCCATTGTTGTTCTCCTTTTCTGTTTCTTCCTGATCCAGGGGCAGTTCAATAATGAATACTGTTCCCGGACCAAAATGATCTGATTTGGGATAGTCTTCAGGCAGATATTCCCTGGGGGGCGGGCTCAGGGCGTAAACTTTGCCCCCATGATCCTTGACTATGCCGAAGGAAACCGAAAGCCCCAGGCCGGTGCCCTTGCCCACAGCCTTGGTGGTGAAAAAGGGATCAAATATTTTGCTCAGGTGTTCTTCTTCAATGCCCTTGCCGGTATCAGCAATGCTGATGATCAGCCTCTGCCTGTGGGCACAGAGTTTGGACCGGATGTATATGACTCCGTCCTGGCCAATGGCGTCGGCAGCATTGTTCATCATGTTCAGCCAGACCTGTTTGAGTCTTTCCTTGTCTCCAGTCAGGGGGGGAATGTTTTCGTCCAGGGAGTGCATGATCTTGATGTGGTTCAAGGAAAAGACGTGTTCCACCAGCTTGATGACCTCCCTGAGGGACTGGTTGACTTTCACAGTCTCGGTTATGGACTGGGAATACCTGGAAAACCCCAGCAGATCAGCTACTATCTTACGGCAGACTTTGGTCTGTTTTTCAATGATCTTCAGATCATCCAGGAGGTCTTCATCTTCTATGTCCTCCAGCAGCAGCTGGGTATATCCCAGGATAATGCCCAGGGGGGTGTTGATCTCATGAGCCACTCCTCCGGCCAGGCGGCCCAGGTCTTCCATTTTCTGGGACTGGATGAGCTGTTCCTGAAATTTTTTGATCATGGTAATATCCCGGGCCGTGAGGAGAATACCAATGATGGTTCCGTCCTGATCATAGACCGGAACCTTGATGACGTGCATCCATTGCTGGCCTTCAGACCGGTTGAAAGTGATTTCCTTGGATACCTGATGGCCGGTGAGAAGGATCTGCATATCCTCGTGGTAGTTGAGGTCAGCCTGTTTTTCGGAAAAAATATCAAAATCAGTTTTGTCTATGATGTCGCTTTCCTTAAGTTTAAAATAATCGCAGAAGGCTTTACTGGCGAATTTATATTTCAAGTTCCTGTCCTGGAGGGTAATAAAGTCAGGGGTGACATTCATGATGGTCTTCAAAAGCCCCTGCTGTCTGGCAATGGTTTTTTCACGTTCAGTCAGTTCTTCAATATGTGTTTTCACGGTTATGGCCATGACGTCAAAGGCTTCGGCCAGATCCTGGAGTTCGTCACCAAAATTTTGTTTGTAAACAGGACACGACCTGCAGGAATCAATTTTGCCGGGAACATCCCGGCCGCTGCATTCAGGGCACAGGGTACCTGCCAGGTGCCAGCAGCGGCGCTGAGTGTCTCCATAGGCCGGGCACTCGGTTCTATGACAGTTCATTATATCCCAGCAGTTTTTTTTCAATGCAAACCCGGCATGAACATCCAGGTTGCCCATGACCACTTCTTCTGCTGATTTGCGGAGCCTGTTGAGGCGGTAGGTGACAGTGTGGGCGAACCACAAAGACAGAATCATCCCCAGGGCCACCACGCCCAGAGTGCTCAGGAAGCTGATCAGTCTCTGCCGGCTGATCTGGGAGGCTATGGACTGTCTGGACAGTCCCAGCCTGACAGTGCCCAGCACCTTGTCTCCCAGGTTAACTTCACTTTTGAAGTCATAAACCAGACCCTCTTCAGTGGACAAAAGAACGGGCTGAGAGTCCTGTCCGTTTTGATTGACCTGGATAAGATCAGTGGGAAATCCCCTGGAAAAGGTATGAGAAAGTATATTGTTGTTTTCATCTGTTAAAAAAACATAGATGATGTCATGGTACTGGTTGTGAACATTGTCGATGAGGTTTTTCATCTGCAGAAAATTCATGGTCAGGATAGGCTCGGCAAGCCTGTAGGAAAGGCTGAAAGACAGAGCCCGGCCTCTTTTTTTGCCTTCTTCCAGCAGGGCGTTGGAGGACATGCTGGACAGAATTAAGCCGATGCCCAGACCACAGAGGATGAGCATGGAAGTCATGCCCATGATAATTTTGGTCCTGAATTTCAAATGATGAATAAAACCGGGAAGAAATTTATTCAATGTCCAGCCCAATCTTTTTGCTCAGTTCCCTGATGGGTTGAAAATCACTGTCCCTGGAAGGCACAAAACCTTTGATGCGGGCAGCCTCAAGGATTTTTCTGTGCTCGGGGTTCTTTTCAAAGTCCAGTTCCAGCATGGCCTTCTGAATAGAGTCCACCACATCCCGGGACAGCCTGGGACTGGTGGCGTACACCCAGCCTGGATACCACGGGGTATAGTCTATGATTCTGATTTCTTTGATGTCGATTTTGTCCTGGACCACCTTTAATGAACCTTCCCTGATGGAGCCCACGTCATGCAGCCCGGAATAAACCCCCAGAACAACGTTTTCCTGTCTGCCTCCGGCAAATAACACCTCTTCAAAATCATCCAGATAAATATTGTGATCATAAAAATGTCCCAGAGGGAACAGATAGCCTCCGGCTGAGGACGGATCCACAGCCACCCAGGATTTTCCCTCGCAGTCTTCAATGCTTTTTATGGTCTGGTTGTCGTCCCGGGTGATGATCTGTCCCCGAAACCTGGCCTGACCATCCTGCTCAATGATTCTGGTCATGGCCTTTGCTCCGTACCGGTCAGCCAGCTTTGCGTATACAAAAGGATTGGTAAAGGAGATATCAATCTTGCCCTGGGAAAACATATTGATGTGATCGTCAAAGGTATCCGGAAAAACCTGTCTGATGGGCAAACCTGTCTTTTCGGCAAGGTATTCCACAAGGCGGTGATGACGCTGAAAGGATTCGGTATGAGAGTACTGGGGTAAATAGGCATAGGTCAGAGCCGGCAATTGAGGCCGGAAACTGATGTCCTCCCGTTTTTCCAGGGAGACCTTTACCGGTTCATTTTCTTCGCCGCAGGCAGAAAGCATAAGAAGCGGGAAAAAAAGGACCAGGACAGTGAATAAATATTTTATAAACTTGAGCATAGTGGTTAAAATGATTTTTCTGGTAACACTTGACAGTCAAAAATTCTCTGTCAACGTCTTGTATTTACTGACAATTTCCGGAATTCTGAATGTCCGCATCATTATCAGCTTCAACAGCCTGATTTCTTTATCTTTATCTTTACCTTTAACCTTTAACTTTTAACTCTCAAGTGGTAACAGTTTAGCCCTTTTTAAGGAAGGCAGGGCACCTCAGGGCTTGTGTTTTAAAGATGTAGGAAACAGACTTGGAAAAACAGGCTCTGGGAGAGCCAGTCCCCGTGCCTCATGCAAACGGCTAAACTGTTACGGCAAAACAAATATTTTGTGCAAAGGCAGCATAATCCCTGCTTATTTCCCAAAGGGACATTTGGGATATGTGCATGTCTTGCAGGCCAGGCACAGGCCTCCTTCAGCCAGCTGGGCCAGGTCCAGCCGGGTTATGCGGCTGCCAGCCAGAAGCCTGGGAAAGATCAGGTCAAAGCTGGTGGTTTTAAAATACAGGGCACAGGCCGGAACTCCGATAATCTGGACCTGATTTATTCTGGTGAGCATGGTCATGGCCCCGGGCAGAACCGGAGTTCCGTAGAGCATGTCTTCAGCTCCGGCATCCATGATGCCCTTGCGGGTAACATCATCGGGGTCTACGGACAGACCGGCGGTGGTGACGATGATTTCCGCCCCGCAATGCATAAGTTCCAGAGCGGATTCCTTGATGGCCTGACGGTCATCAGGGCATATAATGGTCCTGATGACTTTGGAGCCGAGCTTTTGCGCCTTGTTGGCGATGATGGGCTGGAATCTGTCTTTGATGATGCCCTCGTAGACCTCGGTCCCGGTAATCAGAAGCCCAACCTTGCGGGAAGGTACAGTCATGACTTCAAAAAGCGGGGCCCGCTTTAAAACCTGCATGGCTTTTTCATAGTTTGCCCGGCCAATATACAGGGGGATGGCCCTGGTCCCGGCAATGACGCTGTCTTTACTGACCATGGACCAGTTTTGTCTGCTGGCGCACATGACCTGGGGAACCAGGTTAAAGGCCAGAAGATTTTCCCGGTTCAGCCTGAGCAGGCCATCCCGGGCAGCTTTGATGTTTATCCTGCCCTCTCTGGGTGGCACATCAAAATATGTACCTTGTCCGCACATGGCCCGGGCAAAATCTTCTGCAGCCTGGTCTTCATGTAGCCACAGGTCATTATCCGGGGCTGGGCCGGTATAAATGTTGCTGCGCCCGATCTGCTGCAATCTGCACATATCGCTGATGTTGATTTCCTGGCCTCTTTTGATGACCGGTCCTTTGAATCCGGCCTGGGGATCAATGCCGGTCATGTCATGGACAGCCCTTTTTCCTGCTGCTTCCTTAAGGGGGATTTTTTCCAGCGCCGGTTCCTCAGGACATTTTAAATGCTCCAGGTATGGACTGTCTCCATGGCATCCCCTGCAGGCTGAACCATCCTCGCCTGGAAAAGGTTCATTGCAGATGGGGCAGATGGTGATGGCGGACATTTTTTTGGCATTGATCCTGTCCAGATCAACTTCCACCCTGGTCATGGAGAACATGCCCTGGCCGGCTTCCCGGATCTGGGACATGAGAAGCTCAAAACTCTGCTCTTTCTTGGGCTTCAGTTTGAGCAGCCAGGAATAAACTTCCGGCCATTGCTTGAGTTTTTCATGATCCAGAAATATCCGGACTCCCTGCCCTGTATACTTATCATAAAGGGTCAGGGCATATCTGCCCAGATTGACTACTTTGAGCCATCCGTTGCCAATGGTGCAAAGGGTCAAAAGCTGGATGGCGTCAGGAAGGCATTTGGGGGATTCGGCAATGGCATCGAAAATGGTGTCCGGCGGCAGGTTTTCCCTGGCCATGTCAACCATGATTCCGCCGATGATTATGCCCGGGGCCGGGCTGCCGTGAAAATTGCGGACCGCTTCTATAAACTCTTCAAATTCGTATTCTCCTATGCGCATGTTTTACCTTTCCAAAGATTGAGGGTTATTGTCCCGGTCCTGCCAGAAGCGATCCGGAAGTCCCTGGTGTTTGTTTATTTCTTCCCATTTGATCATTTCTTCCTCGCCTTCATCCATGGCCATGCCGGGTGCTTTATTGAAAAAGAAGAGGTGCGGCCTGACCTTCCCCCAGATGATTCTGCACAGGATATACATGGGAATCAGAACCCCGGCATAACCCACTGAATTTCCAATAAGGGGAAAGGGGAAGACAAGTTCCAGTTCCAGACCTGTCCAGCGGGTGGACATCCAGCCCAGGGCAAAGGGCACGGGCCAGAGATAGGCTGCCCCCTGAGTGATCACATTAAAGAAGTATTTGCCAAAGGCTTCATTGGCTTCCTTGTTGCAGGCCCGGTAATTTTCCTTGTCTTTGACCACAATGGCCTTGATGGACAGATTATGCATTTTTACGGCCCTGGACCTTAACCTGTTCATATGCCTGCTGTTCATCCTGGCAGACAGACGAAAAGTCAGCTCGCCAATGAGCACGCACCAGAGGCAGAGTACAAAAGTGCCCAGATAAAATCCGGCTATGGGCGGTTCCAGGATTCGGTAGGGAGCAATAAGCACTGAGTCTGCCCAGATAAAAAATGAATTTGTCAGGTCTTGCCACATAATTTTATTGTTTGGTGCCCCTGGTTATGGGGTGGTTTGCAGAAATGGCATCAGCTGCAGTCCAGATACTGTTTATTATCTCATATTGGCATGGATTGGAAGGGGCAAGCTCAAAGCCTGTCCTAAAAACCTACGGCTGCTGTGTTCTTTAAAATCAGTGCTTTATTTAAAGGGCCTAAAATTTTCAGGACAGCGGGCAGGTTTGCTCAGGAGAGACTTTCAGCTAAGTTGTCCGGCCGGCTCCGGCAAGGGAGGGGATGCAAGCCGCTGGAGGACAGCCGGCCGTACAACTTGTTATTTCAGTGACAATTTAGATGCAAAAACAAAAAAAAGGCATGGGCCTGATAAAGGGGATGGCCTGTCCAGGCCATCCCCAGGTTTTTTTTCAGAATAAAACTTTAATTACATCCCTACTCTGCTGACCAGGCTCAATTGCCGGTAATCAGACTCATGAGATCAGTTCCCAGAAAGCCTCTGGCCATGTAGTTCAAGCCGACATAAAAGGCCAGAACAATAAAAATTCTGGTCAGGATCTTATCAGGGATATACTGAGATGTCCTGGGGCCGATCATGGAGCCTACAAAAATGCCCACCAGCTGAGTGCCGATAAGAGGCCAGTAAACCAGAACTCCTGCCACCAGATAGCTTAAGATACTGGTGATCATTCCAATGAGCACAGCCATGGCTGAGGTGCCTGCGGCCAGGTACATGGGCAGTCCGGCCACTGATGTCAGAAAGGGGACCAGCATGAAGCCGCCGCCAACGCCCAGAAAGGCGGCAATGCCGGCAATGACGAATCCGCCGAGGATGGGGAACAGCGGGCTGAAGGAGAATTCCACACCATAAAAGGTGAAGGACACCTGCTTCAGGTTAAAAGCAATAACTTTTACTCCCAGTTCACTGGTATCTACAGCTTCACCGGATTTTTTCTTTTTCATGGTTGCTTCAAAGGCCTGGGCAGCTTCTTTGGCTTTTTTCTTGCTTTTCTGCCCGGCCGGAGTTGTCTGCCAGAGCATATAGCAGCCCAGGGCCAGAACAAACAGACCAAAATAGCCTACATAAGCCTTGAGGGAAATCTTGCCTGCTGTGATGGTGGGGATAAGATAGCTGCCCGCAATGGAGCCGATGGCCAGAAACAGACCCACAGGCCAGACCAGCCGGCCCAGCTTGTAATAGTTGAAGGTGGAGACCAGAGCGCTGAAGCCGACCATGAACTGGTTGGAAACTCTGATGGAGTCGGTAACCGAGTTGTTCAGGGTGGGAGAGCTGTCCTTGAAGCTGGATGCATAATTTCCAAGACCGTAGATGGTGATATGTCCGATACCGGCCATGATTCCGCCGAAGGCTCCCACTGTGGAGAAGATCCAGCCTACCCAGATGGCCCATAGAAAAGCCAGAATCAGAGAAATCTGCGGTGCTCCGGGAATGCCCAGATATCCCGGCTCTGCAGACGGATCAATGGCTCCGGCGTCCTTGGCCTGCTGGATGCCTTCTGCCAGACGGTCTGCTGCGGCTGTTCCGGCCAGAACCACCAGAATCAGGGCAAAGGCTAAGAGTAAAATGGTTGACAGTTTTTTCGGCATGACTCCCCTCCTTAAGAATAAAGTTAAACGTTGAAATTATTTCTGCTGAGAAAGCAGAACCGATGTTGCGTAGTCTTCCCTGGTCTGGGACGAAGCTTCATTGGGCTTGATGAATGACAGGGCATGGGTGGTGCACCCGGATACACAGGCCGGATCAAGGCCCTCATCAATCCGGTCCCGACAGTAATCACATTTTATGACCCGGCCGGTGATTTCATCCCACTGGGGGATTTTCCAGGGACAGGCCACTATACAGGCCTTGCAGCCCACGCACAGCTCCTGCTCCACATAGACTATCCCGTCCTCTTCCCTTTTGGTCATGGCCCCGGTGGGACAGGCAGCCACGCACCAGGGTTCTTCGCAGTGGAAACAGGGCATGAAAAGGGTCAAAAACCTTGGCTGATCCTTTTTTTTAACAGGGCCGACAGAAATGAGCTGCCCAAGCCTGGCTCCCGGGGGAACCCGGTTCTTGGTCTTACAGTGCACTTCACAGGCTTTGCAGCTGATGCACCGTTTCTGATCAATTTTAATGAAATACTTACTCATGGCAAAACCTCCTAAAGTATGCCCCTGGTTATGATAAAAATCAATAACTAATGAACAGGATTGAATTTTTTTGAATACTGATATGTTTGACTATTAATATAAAAGATAGCTGCTGGCTTTCATGAGCAGGTTGAAAATATTCTGGGGCAGGATGCCCAGATACAGCACTGCCAGGGCCAGAGCCACGGCTATGGATGCCCCTGATGAAGTCATGGCGGGCCGTAAAGGGACCACCTGATCAAGGGTATAGGCGTGCCGGACAAGATTCAGATAGTAATAGATGGCCAGGGCTGTGTTTACTGCAGCCACTATGACCAGCCAGTAAAAGCCCTCAGCCCAGGCCGAGTTGAGCAGAAAAAGCTTGCCCGTGAATCCGGCTGTGGGAGGAAGGCCCACCAGAGCAAATGCGGCCACAGCCAGGACAAAAGCCATTAGCGGTGATGACTTGTACAGCCCGCGCAGGTCATTGACATAGATGTTTCGGCCGTTTTCAGAAAGTCTGGTGATGATCCAGAAAATGGTCAGGTTCATGACCATATACACAAGGGCATAATAGGAAGCTGCCGCCAGCCCGTAAGCTCCCCCAGCCACCAGTCCGAGCATGACAAACCCGGCATGGGAAACACTGGAATATCCCAGCAGTCTTTTGACATCCCTCTGATTAAGGGCGGCCAGGTTGCCTATGGTCATGGAAAAGGCGGCAAATATGCCCAGAAGAGTCTTGAGTTCCATGCCCGGGTCAAAGGCCATGAGCCTGACCATGATAACAATGGCCCCCAGTTTGGGCAAAGTAGCTGCAAAGGCCGCTGTTTCGTTGCTTGCTCCCTGGTATACATCCGCGGCCCAGAAATGAAAAGGAAAAAGAGCCAGTTTATACACAAAGGCCAGGAAAAACATGGTTAATCCGATGAGGGCCATGGGCTGGGAGGCAAAGGACCATTCCATGGCCGCCAGGGCATTCAGATAAGTGGTATGCTGACCTGCTATAATATAAGAGATCCCGTAAAGCCCGATGGCTGTAGCCACTGCTCCGAACAGGGCGTATTTGATGGCCCCTTCCACTGCCCTTGGCTCTGAATTTCTGAGGGGCAGCAGGATATAAAGGCTGTAGGAGGCAAGTTCCAGGGAGATATAGATGGTGAAAAGCTCCACAGTGCTGGCCAGAAGGAGCAGGCCAAAGGCGCTTAAGCCCATGAAAAAGAAGTAATCGGCCCGGTTGACTCTGCCCAGACTGGGATTACGCACGGCATTGGCAGCGCATATGGCCAGACCGAGAAAGACCACAAACTTGAAAAACTGAGACAGTCCGTCAATCCTGTAGGTATTGTAAAACATGATG
The DNA here is from genome assembly GCA_964531185.1 of uncultured Desulfovibrionales bacterium. Taxonomy (GTDB): domain Bacteria; phylum Desulfobacterota; class Desulfovibrionia; order Desulfovibrionales; family Desulfonatronovibrionaceae; genus CAZHCY01. The sequence continues at coordinate 13,917 of CAZHCY010000023.1, forward strand.
TCTGACTGACCCAGGGAATAAAGGGAAATGAATACCCCGGCAAAAGCTGCATATGGAAACCAGTCCGTCATCTGGTTCAGCCTGCTGCTGATGCTTTGAGCGAATAAAACGCACAAAAGAAGAACCATGAACAGTTCAGGTAGGATGAGTTGTGGATTGAAGTTAAGCAAGGCTTGTCTCCTTTAATACTTCGTAGCAGTTTAGCCATTTGCATGTGGCACAGGGACTGGCTCTCCCGGAGCTTGTTTTTCCAAGTCTTTGTTTACGTCAACCAGAAAACAAGCGCTGGGGTGCCTGTGCCGGCGCTTTCCTTAAAAAGGGCTAAACTGTTACAATACTCTTAAATACGGACTTGTCCTGGTTGCTGCAGCTTGGATTTACCTGGGCGAATTGTTAAGTTTGTCAGAATGTCTGTGCAGAACATGCTGTTTTGAGCGATCACTCGCTTTTCAGAATAAGATTTCCGGCCTTTAAAAAATCTGCTGCCTGTTCCGGGTGATCATGGCCCTGAACCGTGTAAATCTCGGGCCGGGTGTATTCCAGGACCTTTTCCAGGGAAGCGGTCATGGTCTTCAAAGCCAGGGACGGAGCAAGCCCGATGTAAAAGACAAGAACAGCCAGAGGGGCCAGATAGATCCATTCCCGCAGGTTGACATCCTTCCATTGCCTGGCCTTTTCCACCACAGGCTGGCCGTAAGCCAGCTTCTGAAGAAGACGCAGCATATAGGCTGCAGCCAGTAGTGCCCCGGGCACGGCCAGCAGACCGATGATCAGGCTTTGTTCAAAGGCGCCTATGAGGACCAGGGCCTCGCCCACAAAGCTGTTGGTCCCGGGAAAGGCCAGAGATGAAAGAGAAAACAGACCAAAGAAGAAAATATAGGCCGGCAGGAATCTGGCTATGCCCATATTGTCTCTGATTTCGCGGCTGTGACTGCGCTCATAGATCAGCCCCACCAGCATGAACAGTGCTCCGGTGGTAATGCCGTGATTGATCATCTGAATTACCGCTCCTTCCAGCCCCTTGAGGTTGAGCACAAAAATGCCCAGGGTCACAAAGCCCAGGTGGGCCACTGGGGAGTAGGCGATCAATTATTTCATGTCTGTCTGCCCCAGGGCACCCAGGTCGCCGTATAGGAGGGAGGCGATGGAAATGCCCACCCTAGGAGGTGCAAAATAGACGTTGGCACCCGGAATCATGGGAACGCAGAATCTGATGAAGTCGTAATTGCCCTTTTTCAGAAGCACG
>CAZHCY010000024.1:0-15086 GCA_964531185.1 uncultured Desulfovibrionales bacterium
AGGCATTCAACTTCAAAAATTCAGCTCAAGTGGGTGACGGGGTGCCTGTCCCCTGTGCCCTTGAAAAGGGCTAAACTGTTACGGTTTTTGCGGTTAAATCTTGTATAGTCCCAGGGGATTTTTCTGCCTCTGGGCACAGCTTCCAGGTCAAGGGAGTGGACAAAGCCGTGCTTCATGAGGATATTGCCGTACCAGGCCACCATGGCTGCATTGTCAGTGCAAAGCCATGGTTCAGGCATGATGAGCTGCAGACTTTGATCCTGAGCCAGCTTTTTTATGGAGTTTCTGATCATGGAGTTGGCTGCCACACCTCCGGCCAGGATAATGCCCTGGACCTGGTGTCTGTCCAGGGCCCTTTTCAGCTTGACCACCAGAGTTCCGGACACGGCCTGATTAAAGGAAGCGCAGACATCAGCCAGCCTGCCAAAGACAGAGGGCTCATCCGCCCGGGATAGAGAAATATCATGGTTCAAAAGATCAGGGTTGTTCCGGACATGGTTGATGACTGCGGTCTTTATGCCGCTGAAGCTGAAATCAAGGTTGGTATTGTCCAGATAGGGCCTGGAGAAGATTTTGCAGTTGGGATCACCATGCTTTGCCAGCCGGTCAATGTAAACCCCGCCCGGATATGGAAGGTTAAGGGTTTTGGCGGCCTTGTCAAAGGCTTCGCCGGCAGCATCGTCCAGGGTCCGCCCCAGCAGCTCAAAGCTTAATTCGTCTTTGATGAGATAGATGCTGGTATGTCCTCCGGAAACAAGCAGGCCCAGTACAGGGTAGGTGATTTCAGTGTTCATGCCCGGTGCCATGAGATGTGCGTGGAGATGGTTGACTCCTATGAGAGGGATGTTCAGCCCCATGCACAGGCCCTTTGCAAAACCAAGCCCCACCAGCAGGCAGCCCAGCAGCCCCGGGCCGCGGGTTACAGCCACATGGCTGATCTGCCCCGGATTTATACCGCTGTCCTCAAGGAGTTGACGGTACAGGGGCCCGATTTTGTTCAAATGTTCCCTGCAAGCCAGTTCCGGGACCACTCCTCCGAAGACAGCATGACAATCTATCTGGGAAAAGGTTTTCTGCCCGAGAAGCCTGTTGTTCTCAACCAGGGCCAGGGATGTTTCATCGCATGAAGTTTCAATGCCTAGGCAGAGCATTATTTTTGTCCGTAGATTTCCTGGACTTTCAGGACATCGTTTTTAGAGCCGATGAACAGAGGAACCCGCTGATGCAGTTCCTGGGGTTCAATGTCCATGATTCTTTCATTTCCGTCAATGGCCAGGCCTCCGGCCTGTTCCACCACAAAGGCCATGGGGTTGGCTTCACACATGAGCCTGAGTTTGCCGGATGTTTTTTTGGGGTCTCTGGTGTCTTTGGGGTACATGAAAATCCCGCCGTAAATCAGGTTGCGGTGAAAATCCGAGACCAGGGAGCCGATGTAGCGGCTGGAATAGGGCTTGCCCCGTTCAGAGGAGGCTGATTTGAACCAGGAGATCACATCCCTGGTGGATTGATCCCAGTACTCCTGATAACCTTCATTGACCGAATAAATCTTCCCATTTTCTGGGATCTTCATATTGGGGTGGGAAAGGAGGAATTCTCCCACACTGGGGTCAAGGGTGAACCCGTGCACACCGTTGCCTGTGGTATAGACCATCATGGTGGAGGTTCCGTACAGAAAATAACCTGCAGCCACCTGTCTGGAACCCTGCTGCAGGACCTCATCCAGGGTCACCTGGCCGTTTTTTCTGGTCCGCCTGTATATGGAAAAAATGGTCCCGATGCTGACGTTGACCTCTATGTTGGAGGAACCATCCAGGGGATCAAAGATGAGAATATAGTCACCTCTGGAAAAGTCGTCAGGAATTTCTATAAGATCGGCGTGTTCTTCGGAAGACATGGCGCATATCAGGCCTGACCTCTGCAGCCTGTAGGTCAGGATGCTGTTGGCATATTCATCCAGTTTTTTGACCTTTTCCCCCTGGATGTTGGTTTCGCCGGTAAAACCCAGGACATTGGCCAGTCCGGCCTTGTTCACCTCCCTGGATATTATCTTGGCTGAAAGAATGAGTTCATTGAGAAGACGGGTAAAGCGGCCTGTGGCCATGGGGCTTTTTTTCTGATGGATCAGGAGCTGTTCCGTGACTGTGACCTGGGGCATAGCAACCTCCTTTATGATTCAGTGATCAGATATACCATCCAGCTTTGACCTGCTGCCCTGGCAAACCAGAAAAAGGTCTGATCCTTAACGCTGATTTTACCGCTGGTTTTCTGGGCGAGCTTTTCCTCCCAGTTGATTTCCGAGAGCCGGTCGTCATATTCTTTGAATCTGCCCGGCCAGACAACCCGGCTGCAGCAGATGAGAACAATATCCTCAGGCCTTCTGCTCTGGGAGATAAAGGTTCTGGGATCAAAATGAACCGCAACAAAACCCTGGGGCTGGAAATTATCATAGACTGCGCTGAAAATGAAAATTTCTTTACCCAGGGGTGTGTCCTGCATTTTGAGGGCGGTCTGTCCGTGTTCCAGCTCCAGGGCTTGCTCAAGCAGGGGACTGTACTGCAGCTTTTTGATCCCCTGAGCAGGTTTTTTCAGCAGCATGCCCTCTTCCTGGTCCATTATGACCAGACCATTGAGCCAGAAGAAATCTTCCAGGGTTTTCTGGCTCCAGCCCTGGGACGGATAGGAATCCACCGAGGAAATGCGGCGTAATAAAAGAGTAAGCCTGGTATCCATGGGATAAATATTTTCAGCAAGATTTTTTTCCATGGAATTTATGTCTTTTCTGTCCATGTCCAGTTCATAGGTTTTATTCCCGACTTCAAAACTGGTCACCATGTCCTTGACCTGGTAATATCTGGCGCATCCGGTGAGTACAGAAAACATGATTAATATTGCCGTGATTTTCAGCGCGGGCATCATCCCTCCCATTTGCTCTGAGCATTATGATTGTTATGGTTCCAGGAGATGATCGGAATTGTCCTGGTCTGCATGTTTGATATTATCTGCGTTTTTCTATAAATAAATGTGAATAAGGAAGCAATGGAAAAATTGCCTGCCCTTGCGGTCTGGAGCTTCTGGCGGTTTTTTCAGGATGAGCAGGGCATAAGGGACTTGACCCGGCAGAGTATTCATGCTCTGCCCTTAACCGGTCCCGCTGGAGAGAAGCACCCGGGCAACACGCCAGGCGCTGAATATATTTTTCTTGCAGATGTGTAACAGCTCAGCCCTTTTCAGGGAAAACAGACCTTCCGCAGCCATTCAGGGGGTCTAAATGGCCGTTGCTTGCGTCCCTGACATGGGGACTGTGCCCCGGCTTTGTACTAACTGAACTGGTGCACTGATTTCCCTGCGCCGGCATGGTTTTTACTGCTGCATGGAGTTGCTTGCGGGGACTGTCCCCATGCCGGTTTCCGCGCCCCCTGAATGCTTACGACACTCGGGGCTTGTTTTCCGGCTGATTTTTAGAAACAGGCCTGGAAAAAACAAGCGCCTGCAGACCCGGTCCCTGTGCCTCATGCAAATGGCTGAACTGCTGCGCAGATGTAAATCTGTGCCTTAACAGTGTATCTACAGGATTTAGTATGGATCAGATCACCCTGCTGGTTTATATGCTTATTCTGCTTCTGGTTGTTATTGGAAATTCCCTGATATACAAACGTCTCAGGCAATGGCGTTTTTGCCGGCTGAAAACCCTGGATGCGGAACTCAAGGAAATGGAAGACAGTTACGCCAGTTTGACCCATGAAATTAATGAAGCCAGATCCATTGAAAACAGACTCAAGGCTGAACTGGTGGAACTGAAAAAAACTTCAGCCAGGCAGGATGAACAGGATAAAACCAGGGATAAACCAAAGACGGGCAAGTCAGCTCCCAGGACTCCTGTGGACATTTTGAAGCAGAAAGGGCTTGTTGATGATGAGCAGATAGAAAAGGCGCGTCACTATCTGGAAAGAAGCGATAATCCCGGGCTTAAAATGGAGGATGCTCTGGCCCTTTTGGGGCATATAACTTCTGATCAGCTCAAAAGCGCTCAGAACGAAGCAGGAAAAAAACCATGAATTTTCTTGTCTGGACCGCTCTGCTGCTGATACTGTCCTTCTGGGTGCTGGGATATTACTATGTCAAGATGTATGGGGATGTTTCAGCCAGGGAACACAAGGTAACCATGGCCAAATCCAGAATGCGCCATCAGATGGCCGGGCTGGAAAGCCAGAAGAAAAAGCTGGATGAAAGCATTGAAAAGATCAATCAGGAGCTTGAGCAGTACAGGAAAACATAAGTAGCCAGGTCCGGTTCAAATATCGGGCTTTGAGACCCGGATCTGGTTGTGGAATTGATAAAGGGGCAATGCTGTTTCTGGTATTTTGTGCACCATGGTCATGAGGCAGCAGTTCAGCCTTTTTAAGGAAAGCAGGACATCCCAGCGCCTGCTTTTTTTATTGGTGCAAGAAACAGGTCTGGAAAAAACTAGCGCCGAAAGGGCCGGTCCCGTGCCTCATGCAAAAGACTGAACTGCTGCGTCATGAGAAATCAGCAAAGGTGCTCAGCTCTCTGCCTCCTTAGCAGCGGAGCTGGATCTTGCTTCCAGCCTGTCAGCCAGGGTTTTGAGAAAATCAAGGGCTTCAGAGGCTTGAGCAGGTTTGCCTGCCTCGCTTTTATCAGGGGGTGATGTTTCCTCCTGCTGCTGAACAGGTTCTTTCCGGCGGGAGCTTTTCTGCTTTTCCAGGGCTTCAGCAGCCTGGTTCATGAGGTTTTCCAGCTCTTTTCTCTGGTTTCCAGGCAAACTTTCCCGCCAGAGCTCCCTGTAGATGCTCCAGGCCTTGGCGTATTCCTCCTGCCCCATCAGAATATCAGCCATGGATCTGGTTCTGGATTCAGGATCCAGTTCAAAATCAGACACTTCTTCAGGTTCTTCATAAAGCTCTTCTGATTTCAGGGCGGATTCTTCTGTCTCATGATCCATGTCCCTGGTTAATGCAGGGGGCTGTTCATGCTCAGCTTCCTGAGGGGCAAAATCCCGGGGCTGGTCCGGCTGCTTCAGGTCATGGGATTCAGGAATTTGTTCCGGGTGATCTTCATCCGGGGCAGCCTGGACAGAGCCTGGTTCTTCAGGCAATGCATCATCCAGGAGCTGGCCGGTTTCCTGAAACAGACTGTTATCCGGCGGCTGGTCTTCAGCAGGCGGTTCCCCGGCCGGATCAGCTCCTGAAATATCTTCAAAGGACTTGATTTGTTCATGGTCCGGCAGGGTTTCTTTGTGTGCAGGCTGCTCCAGGGTGCTGTCCTCCAGATCCATACTGTCCGGAATATCCTGGTCCTGGGCAGGTTCTTCAGGCAGGGCCGGTTCTTCAGGCAAAGCAGATTCTTCAGGTAAGGCAGACTCTTCAGGCAAGGCAGATTCTTCAGGCAAGGCAGATTCATCAGGCAGACTTTCCTGCTCCTGACTGGATTGTTCAGGCTCATCCCGGGCCTCTGACATGGGATCTTTGCTTTTATGATGAGCAGAAGTGCTGGTCAGGCTGTTCAGGCCTGTTGATAAAATGTCTGCCCAGGAGAGATTCCGGTCTTCCATGGCCCGGGCAAAAAAGGCGGCAGCCAGAGCCATATCTTTTTCGCCCCGGCTCTGCAGCAAGCCGGATACTTCAGGCCAGAAGTTTTCATGGGACTGAAGCCTGGAAAAAATTTCCTGAAAAATTTCCCTGGCTTCATCCTGGCTGCCCTGGTCCATAAGCAGCGAAGCCCTGAGCAGCCTGGCCTCAAAGTGCTCAGGATATTTTTGCAGTCCCTGGCTGAGCACTTCCAGAGCCCTGGCCTTTTCACCTTCATCCGCATGGAGCCGGGCCAGAGGATAGAACAGCCTGGAGCCTGGTTCCAGCTGCAGCACTTCTTCATAAAATTTTATCTTGTCTCTGCTCATAAAAAGCTCCCCATGCCCCGGCAGGGAGGCGAAAAAAGCCGGGTGAAAAATTAGATAATCCAGTCAGGGCCTGAGCCGGCTGCTGCCGGGCCTGCCTGTTCAATCACTGCTTTTCAGGAAAGAAATAGATTACTTCATCCTCCAGAACATAATGCGTTTCCTTTCTGATGGCCTCCATGATGTAATCAGGATTGTTTCTCAGGTTGACTATCTCCCTGCTCAACGCTTTGTTTTCCTTGAAAATCTCCTGGTTTTTGCTGGAAAGTTCATTGTATGCCTCTTTGGCCTGCAGATAGCTGAGAATTCCGGATTCAGTCCACAGCAGCCTGTAAAACATAAGGCAGTTGACAATGATAAGGATGATTATGATCAGTCTGAGCATTATTAAGCAGCAAAACAACCTGTAATGGGGCCGCATGTAAAGGGCTGAACAGATGCGGCACCAGTTATGGAAAATACTCAGCCTTACTGCAGTTGCCGGTCCCCGGGTTTTCCCATGCCTGAAAGGGGGATGTCCAGCTCCCTCAGAAAAAGCTCTGTGGCGTTTTCAATGCGGTCCACCTCCATGGAGGTAACCTCCATTTCCGAGATTCTGGAAATGATATCCTTGAGATGAGTGAATTCCCTGACCAGTTCATGATGCAGATTCAGCCTGATCAGGGCCGGTTCAAGCTCAACAATGGTGGCCAGACAGTTTTTAAGTCTGGCCTTGAGTATGCTGTGTTTAATGGACATGGTGATCTTCCCTGGCTTTCTGCCATGGCTGGTAATATATCTCAAAACCGTCCAGGCACTGGGGGACAAGTTCCTGGACAAGCCCTGCATCAGCAGTGTTAATGTAAAAATTGGCACCCAGCAGAAAAGCTGCCTGCTGATGCAGACTTGGAGCCTTGCGGCCCAGGACAATAAGGTTGAGCTGACGTCTTGTGTGCCCGTTCCAGCGGGCGATTTCGTCAAATATGGGGCCGTAGTCCTTAAGGTATTCAATCACTGCGCACTGATACTGGTTGACCCTTATCCTGCCCAGGGCGGTTTCAGGTTCAGAACTTGCTGATACATGGTAGCCCAGATTGTCAAAGGCCTTTCTGAATTCCTGTTCAAGTTCCCTGGTCTGGATGCACAGAAAACATACCCTGGAACCAGGGGGGAAAAATTCCGGCTCTGTGCCTGGAGGTCTTTTCTGCTCACTGTTGTTCATGAGATGTCTCTTTCCTGTTGTTTTCGGTTTGAATCCTGATACAGCGGCTGAAGCTCAAAGGCAACGATTATCTGTTGCCGCCGTAGTCCAGGTCAAGTTCCAGACCTTGAATGTCTGTGACCTTTTCCCCCCTGGAAGCCTTGGCCCTGTCTATCATCTGTTTGAGCCTTGATTTATCCGAAGAGTTGAGCATGGCCATTTCCTCGGAGATGAGATCCTTCTGGTAAAGATCCATGAGATACAGATCAAAGGTGGTCATGCCATAGGCATCTCCCTGCTCAATGACATGGTAGAATGTCTTTTCCTCGCTTTCTCCATTGAGAATCAGGTCCTTGACCCGCAGATTATTGCGCATGATTTCAAAGGCAGCAACCCGGCCCCCCCCGATTCTGGGCATGAGCCTCTGGGAAACAACGAATTTGAGGCTTTCCGCCAGCCTGGACCGGATGAGCCGTTCTTCGCTAAGCTCAAACATGCCAATGATTCTGTTGACCGTCTGACCGGCATCGCTGGTGTGCAGGGTGCCCAGGACCAGATGGCCTGTTTCAGCAGCTTCCAGGGCAATGGTTATGGTTTCCCGGTCTCTGATTTCCCCCACCAGGATCACTTTTGGGGCTTGACGAAGGGCGGCCCTGAGACCGGAAGCAAAGGTGGTGAAGTCAATGCCCAGCTCCCGCTGATTGATGACAGCATTTTTATGCTGATGCTGAAATTCTATGGGATCTTCCAGGGTGACAATATGCTTGTGTTCCCTGGTGTTGATTTCATCAATAAGGGCAGCCAGGGAGGTGGATTTGCCTGTTCCAGTGCCTCCGGTGACCAGGATCAGGCCGTATTTTTCCCGGGCCATGTCGTTGAATATGGCCGGCAGCCCCAGCTGGGCCATGGTGGGAACCTGCATGGACAGCTTGCGCATGACCACGGCCAGACAGCCTTTCTGGCCAAAGATGTTCACCCTGAACCTGGCCCGGCCTGGAAGATCATAGGACAGATCGCAGGAGCCGGTCTGCAGCTGGTCTTTATACAGGCGGATATTTCTGCCCATCATGGCCATGGCCATTGCTTCCACCTGAAAGGGCAGCAAAGGACCGGGGTCTGGCTCAACGGTCACGTTCTGGAGCTGTCCGTGAACCTCAGCCTGAATTTTTTTCCCGGAGGTAATGATAATGTCTGAAAGGTCAGGGGCGGCTGACAAAACCTGATCAATGATGTTGTCCAGATGGGCGCGAAGCATGTTCTGACTCCTAAACTTCGGTAAAATCCTGGGGCGGTTCGGACAGAAAATCCCGGAATTTGGATTTGTTGATGGCTTTGTTGTAAGCGTCCTCTGGATCAATGATTTTTTTCTGCAGATACTTCATGATGGCATCGTCCAGGGGCTGCATGCCGTATTTGCGGCCGGTTTCTATGACTGAATTGATCTGGAAGTTTTTGTTTTCCCGGATGAGATTGCGCACTGCAGGGGTGGCAATGAGAATTTCCAGGGCAGCCACCCGGCCCGGCCTGTCCACCCTTTTAAACAGGGTCTGGGCAATGATGGCCCGCAGGGATTCAGACAGACTGGATCTGATCTGACCCTGCATTTCACCGGGGAAGACTTCTATGATCCGGTCTATGGTTTTGGAGGCAGAGATGGTATGCAGGGTGCCGAAGACCAGGTGCCCTGTTTCAGCCGCTTCCAGGGCCAGTTCAATGGTCTCCAGATCCCTGAGTTCGCCCACCAGGATGATGTCCGGGTCTTCTCTTAATGCTCCGCGCAGGGCAGCCTTGAAGCTGGTGGTGTCTTTGCTTACCTCCCGCTGGTTAATGAGGCAGTGGACGGGCTGGTGGACAAACTCAATGGGATCTTCAATGGTCAGGATATGGTCCTTGCGGATATTATTGGCGTAATCAATGATGGCTGCCAGGGTGGTGGATTTTCCGCTCCCTGTGGGGCCGGTGACCAGGACCAGACCCTTGGGCAGGGTGGCCAGCCTTTTCATGATGGGCGGCAGCCCCAGGTCATCAATGCTTAGAATCTTCTGGGGAATCTCCCGGAATACAGCAGCCACTCCCCGGCGCTGCATAAAGAAGTTGACCCTGTATCTGGCCATATTGGGAACTTCATAGGAAAAATCAACATCTCCGGTTTCCTCAAAGACCTTGACCTTGTTCTCAGGTGTGATCTCATAGAGCATTTTTTTCAGGTCTTCATGCTCCAGGGTCTTGTACTTGATTCTCTGCAGATCGCCATGCAGCCTGATAATGGGCTGGGAGCCGGTGGACAGATGAAGATCGGATGCCCCCAGTTCATTCATCATTTTGAAAAATGCGTCTATTTGAGCCATGAGTACTCCTTGCCCGGGGCATCAGGAATGAAAAGCATTCCGGTAAAATCCCCGGAAATAGTTTACGCCTGACACAAGTGCCAGGACCAGGGCTATATGGATGAGGATCAGGCCCATGAGCTGCAGATCAATGCCCCACCAGGGATAGTGCAGGATGAGGGGACACAGGGCAACCACCTGAAAAATGGTTTTCAGTTTGCCATAGCTGTCTGCGGCAATGACAATGTTCTGGTCTGCGGCAATGGCCCGAAGACCGGTTACTGTGATTTCCCTGCCGATGATCACTATGGCCACCCAGGCCGGCATCCATCCGTTGTGCACCAGCATGATCATTACCGAGGCAATGAGCAGTTTGTCCGCCAGGGGATCAAGAAATTTGCCCACGTTGGTCACCTGATTGTATTTTCTGGCTACTATTCCATCCACCAGGTCGGTTATGGAGGCGGCTATAAAGATGAGCATGGCCAGTGCCGCCGTGATTCTGCCTGGATAGTAGAGAAGAATGACTATGAGCGGTATGCAGCCGATGCGGGCAAAGGTAAGGCTGTTGGCCAGATTGAACATTACCGGGTGTTCTCCGTGAATTGAGCGTAAATTTTCAGGACTTTTCTTACATAGTTGCGGGTTTCAGCATAAGGGGGAATACCCCTGTGCCGGTCCACTGCAGAAGGCCCTGCATTGTAGGCAGCCAGAGCCAGGGGCAGGGATTCAAAACGGTTCATGAGATGTTTCAGGTATCTTGTCCCGGCCTCGATATTGGATTCCGGCTCAAAAGGGGCTTCCAGGCCAAGTTCCTGCTGGGTTACGGGCATGATCTGCATAAGTCCCTCAGCCCCGGCCGGGGAAACAGCCATGGGGTCAGCCCCTGACTCCACTTCAATCATGGCCCTGATTAAATGAGGGTCAATTCCATGGAGCCTGCCGTAGTTCCGGGCCAGGGACCGGATGTCCCTGCTGTCCGGCTTTTCAGATCTAAAGGGCAGGAAAGGCTGGTATTTCTTGGATGTGGGCAGGTCTGTAAAGTGAAAAGTGCCGTTTTCATCCTGATAATAGTAGATTCTGCTGGAAGCTTCTGCTTGCGGAAAAAAGCAGCCCATCCAGAAAAAAAGCAGTACCCAGGGGATGACCATGTTCATGGGGCTTAAGACCGGAAAGCAGGGCCAGGGGTTCCCGGCCCCAGCGCCTGGACCGGACCTGGAACAGCTTTTCAGGCCCCGGCCTCTGGTTATGGCCGGAATGGTTTTCATCGAGGCAACTCCTGCATATCCACTGGATAGTTCACATTGAAGAAAAACTTTTCCTGATCATTACTATAATCAATATGAAAGCGGCAGTCAAAAGGAATGGCCCGGCTCAGCCTGTAACACCCGGCAGCATAAGATTTTTGCAGAAGATTCAGGCTTTCTGGTTCGTACACTGCCACCAGAGACTGAATATAGCCTGTTGCAGGCTGCTGAAACGTGGTCATGCATCTGTCCGGGGGCCTGTTGTTTCTATGGCTGATGAGGGTGCTCAGAATTTCCCGGGTGAGAAAAGGCAGATCACAGGCCAGTACAAGACAGGGAACCTTCAGGGTTTCCAGGGCTGTGATTATGCCGCCCATGGGACCTGTGCCTGGAATTTTATCCAGCATCCATCCTGCTTCCGGCCCGGTATGCTTTCTGCGGCGCCCCACACAATATGTTTTACTGCAGAAAACCGAGGCCAGCTCCAGGGTTCTGTCCAGCAGGGTTCTGCCCTGAAAGCTCAGACTGGCCTTGTCTTGTCCAAGCCTGCTGCTTTTTCCTCCGGCAAGTACGATTCCGGAGAGTTCCTTCTGTGTTTTGCAATACGTCATCAGGTTTGCCAGTACAGGATCCGGGAGTTTAAAATCCCCAGGCCGACAGTGTGGGCCGGGTATAGCCCTGCTCTCTGGCTGCCATGTCCAGCTGCAGGGATTCCAGATCATCCAGAGCCGGAAAGAGCTTTTTGTCCATTTCTCTGAAATCAATGGTCTTCATGTACATCCGGCAGCTTTTACAGATGTCCACCCTGAAGCCGGGCAGTTCCCGGGCAGTAAAATATTCAAAGGACCTGCTCTGTTCTTCCTGACAGAAAGCGCAGGCCATCCTTTTGAAGCGGTAGGCTGTGTGGCAGAAGGAACACTGCAGCATGCGCAATCCCTGTTTGCCTTCCAGACTGGAAATATAGGGAAGGCTGCCGCACACGGGACAGTGACCCATGGCCCAGGTATGGTCCCGGGGCAGGGCCAGAAAGAACTGGGAAGCATTTCTGACCACTGAGGGAGTGACCGCGCTCTGGGCCAGGAAATGAAGGGTCATGGGACTTTGAGGGGTTTTTTCACCGAATATTCTGAAGTAGTCGTCAGCCCCTCCAACAAACTTTTTCAGGGATTTTGCAGCCAGTTCAGGGTCTTCTGCGCATTCCCCGCGGATCAGATCAGCTGCTTCCTGGAGAGGACCGGACAGAGACTGGAGATGATCCAGGATTTTGTAAAACAGTTCCAGGCAGACCTTCTGATCATATGGGAAATTTTCCCGGGCCAGCAGGGGCTTGCCGGCCATCACCCTGTCCACAGGGGTCAGTTCCAGGTCCAGGGCCGGATCAGAAGGCAGTTCCTGGAAAATTTTGTATTGCTCATTAAATGTGTAATGAATCAGTTTCAGCATTTCCGCAGGAAGCAGTTCTTTGCGGGACAGGATTTTTGTGCGCTCTTCAAAGATTTTAAGGCAATTTTCAGAGTTGAACATTTGGTTTCCTCATGTTGATTCAGTTTTGTAAAGAAAAGGGCGGCAACTGAGCCTTCTGTTCGGGGCACCGGGATCAGCTGTCCAGGCGCCTGTTTTTTCAATGTGTATTTCAGCAGAAAATGACCTGTATCTGCCTGTCTGAAGGACCATGCACCAGGCTTGCCTGCCAGGTGCAGCTGAAAGGGGATTCAGCTGCTGCAGGGGCTGACGATGATTTATCCCAGGTACCAGGCCCAGATGGATTCCCCCCAGAGGATATATATGGCTGCTCCCAGGGCCAGAAAAGGACCAAAAGGCACCTGGGTCTGCATGGGGCTTGATCCTCCGGATTTTTTCAGAAAATAAAGAGCTGAGAGCAGTCCAAAGCTGGAAGCCGAGAGAATAAGGATGGGCAGGCCCTGCCATCCGGTAAGGGCGCCCAGCATGAACATGAATTTTATGTCTCCTGTTCCCAGGCCTTCAACTTTTTTAAGCAATCTGTAGCCCCTTTGAATTAGAAAGAAAACTCCTCCCCCCAAGATGGCCCCCAGCAGGGAATCAGTCCAGGACACAGGGAGTATGGGTGAGGCTGCCAGGGCCAGCAATGTTCCGGGGATGGTAATCATATCCGGAAGAATATAGATATCCAGGTCGATAAAGGACGCAATTATAAGCAGACCGAAAAAAAACAGGTAAATGAGATAGACCGGTTCAGGGCCGAACTTGAGGGCCAGGAAAAAGGAAAACAGGCTGGAGAGGATTTCCACTGCAGGATATCTCAAGCTGATTTGCCGGCCGCAGGATCTGCATCTGGCCCTGAGCAGGATATAGCTCAAAACCGGGATGTTTTCCCACCAGGACAGTTTGTGCCCGCACAACGGGCACTTGGAGCCCGGCCGGATGATGGATTCTCTGCTCAGGAAGCGGTGGATGCAGACGTTGTAAAAGCTGCCCAGGCAAAGACCCAGTATAACCGCAGCAGGGTAGAATATTTCAGGGGGTATCTGCATATATTTTCAGTTTTTCAGTCTTGGAATTTTTGCAGGCAAAAACAGGCATCATCCGCCGGCAGACTGCATGACCAGGTCAAAAGGTTCCATGCCCGGGACAGGGACCGGCTCCCGGGGCGGTTATGTTTTTGCGGTATTTTATATAAGGCAAAAAAGCCGGGTGCCTGTCCCGGGAATCAAACATTGCGCTGTTGCCAAAAAATCATGCTTTGCTGGGAATCAGTCCGGCTGATCTAACAAAATAGCAGGGTATCATTTTGATGACAAGAACTGTTTCCAGCTGGAAATTCCAGGGCCGGATGAGATGATATGTTTTCAGGAAGAGGCCCGGGCTGTTTCCGGGCAGGCCGGGTTGACTGTTTCCCGGCAGTCATGCCGGGAACCGGTGCGGTTTGCCCGGCCTGATGATTTGTCTTGCTTTTTGTTTAATAGAAGAATATTCTGTTTATTTTTAAATATCATGGAAATCTATCCCCAGTCAGAAGGGATATATTTTCCCGGGTGCTCTGCCTTTTTACCAAATCAAGCAAACCCTGAGGGTGAATGCCCGGGCATGCCATTATCCTTAAAAGGAGGATTTTTTTAAATGACCCGTAAGGACCGTACCGAAGGAATCCTGACCAGAAAGGAAGTCCTTGACCAGTCGGAAAGAAGGAAGTTTTACCAGATTCAGCTCAAGGATCTGCTGACATATGCCTACCGGTATTCTGAAGATGTAAAAAAGCGTTTTGACCGGGCCCAGTTCAATGTTGACAAGTTCAAGACCCTGACTGACCTCAAGCACATCCCCATACTGAAGAAAAAAGAACTTATCTTTCTGCAGTCCATGGGCCCCCGCCTGGGAGGGCTGCTGACCAAGGATCTGGGAGAACTGAGAAGGATTTTTCTGTCCCCGGGTCCGATTTTTGATCCTGAAGACAAAAATGACGACTACTGGGGATGGACAGAGGGTTTTTACGCAACAGGCTTTAGAACAGGAGATATTGTCCAGGTTACCTTTAATTATCATCTTACTCCGGCCGGGCTCATGTTTGAGGAGCCCCTGCGCAATATCGGCTGCTCAGTGGTTCCTTCAGGGCCGGGCAATACCAACACCCAGCTGGAGATCATGCAGAAGCTCCGGACCACCGGTTTTGTGGGCACTCCCAGCTATCTCATGCATCTGGCCCAGAAAGGCGAAGAAAGGGGTCTCAACCTGCGCAAGGACCTGTTTCTGGAAGTAGCTTTTGTGACCGGCGAGAAATTTTCTGAAAAAATGCGCTCCACCCTGGAGAAAAAGTTCGATCTCATCATGCGCCAGGGCTATGGGACCGCAGATGTGGGCTGCATTGGATATGAATGCTTTCATAAGAACGGGCTGCATGTGGCCAACAGGGCCTTTGTGGAGATATGCCATCCAGATACCGGGATCTCCCTCAAGGAAGGCGAGGTGGGTGAAATAGTGGTCACCACCTTCAACAAGACCTATCCCCTGATCAGGCTGGCCACCGGCGATCTCTCCTATATTGACTACACTCCCTGTTCATGCGGCAGGACATCTCCGCGCCTGGGCAATATTGTGGGCAGGGTGGACACCACGGCCAGGATCAAGGGCATGTTTGTCTATCCCCATCAGGTGGAACAGGTCATGAGCATGTTTGAGGAGGTCAAGAGATGGCAGATTGAAGTGACCAACCCTGGAGGCATTGATGAGATGATCCTTTATGTGGAGGCTTCCAGCTTTAAAAGGGAAGCTGAGCTTCTGCATTCTTTCCGGGAAAAGATCAAAATCAGGCCGGTCCTCAAGGTCCTGGCTCCTGGCAGTCTGCCGCCCCAGATCAGACCCATTGAAGACAAACGGACCTGGGAATGATAAACCTAAGCTGAGCGATTCACAATTTCAGAATACATAAAAAAAGTCCTCTACAT
>CAZHCY010000025.1:0-14746 GCA_964531185.1 uncultured Desulfovibrionales bacterium
GGGAGCACAGGGCGTCCAGGGCCTTGCTTCCGTCAGAAACATTGCCCCGACTTGAGGGGATTGAGACAATGGGCCGTATTTGATAGCCCATTTCAATACTTTGTCAGAAACATTGCCCCGACTTGAGGGGATTGAGACCGTTCTTCCTCCATTCATCTGTCAGGTTATCCACAAGGTCAGAAACATTGCCCCGACTTGAGGGGATTGAGACTAGGTGGTTGTCCACCACCCGTTGCCGTTCTGACTAAAGTCAGAAACATTGCCCCGACTTGAGGGGATTGAGACTGTCAGTATCAGGAGATAAATAGGAGGCTATCGTGTTAGTCAGAAACATTGCCCCGACTTGAGGGGATTGAGACCATACGCCTGTTTGCTGCCGTGTCCTCCAGCTTGTCAGAAACATTGCCCCGACTTGAGGGGATTGTTGAAGAAGGAGTCAGGAGACAGGAGTCAGGTATCAGGAAGAAAAGAGAAGTGCTTAGAGACAGCTTGCAGGCATAGTTTAACGTTTATGGTTGACTACTTATATTACCAAAGAAAACACAATATATAAATAATTCTAAAACCCCATGCTTTTCCTGCCCCCTGATCCCTGCCCCCTGACCCCTTCTTTCCCTGCCCCGACTTGAGGGGATGGTTGGAGAAGGAGTCAGGAGACAGGAGTCAGCGATCAGCAAGAAAAAAGAGATACTTGACCATTGCCCCAAAAAATACTGATTAACTTTCTATGAATGTTAACATCGACCAGAAGTATTTAGGACAAACACAGATATTTCATAAACCTCATGCCTTTCCTGATCCCTTCTTTCCCTGCCCCCTGATCCCTGCCCCCTGACCCCTTCTTTCCCTGCCCCGACTTGAGGGGATTGTTGGAGAAGGGGTCAGGTGACAGGGATCAGGAATCAGGAAGAAAAGAAACCTTTGCTTAATGATAAGCTTTAGCCAAACTTGTTATCTTAAGCTGCAGGATAATATTTGGCAGAGAAAAAAAGAAAGGAACAGATATCTGATAAACCACTTGCCTTTACTCACGGAATCAGCAAGAAAAAAAGAGATACTTGACCATTGCCCCAAAAATATTGATTAAACTTCTATGACTGTTGACATCGACCAGAAATATTTTGGACAAACACAGATATTTCATAAACAAAACGCCTTTACTGATTCCTGCCAACTGGCACCTGTCTCCTTCTTCCTTGCCTCCTGTCCCCTGACTCCTGATTCCTGATTCCTGCCTTTCAATATGGTCTTGCTAACTCTGCCCAAAAAAAATATTATTAAGTTATTTGAGCAGGAAATTATTTAAACCCCACGATAGTTTTGTAAGGAATATCCTGGGTCGGGAGATCTATGCCAGAGATTTTATCCGATATTATCTTCCAGCAGAAATAACCTCAGAGCTTGACCTGGATACGCTGGAAGTGTCTTCTAAATCCTTTGTCAGTGATGAGCTCAAGGAAAGCCTGACTGACCTGGTCATGACTCTCCAGTTTAAGAATAAAGACCTTGCTGAAATTTATTTGCTCATAGAACATAA
Source organism: uncultured Desulfovibrionales bacterium (assembly GCA_964531185.1). Classification (GTDB taxonomy): domain Bacteria; phylum Desulfobacterota; class Desulfovibrionia; order Desulfovibrionales; family Desulfonatronovibrionaceae; genus CAZHCY01. The sequence goes on from CAZHCY010000025.1 coordinate 1,538, forward strand.
GAGCAATTTATATCATCTGACAAGGCTTCAGTTGTTTGGTTATTTGAACGAAGCATTGCAGAATAAAAGAAAAAAAGAGCTCCCCACAATAATCCCTGTGGTCTTCTACCATGGAAAGAAGAAATGGAGCTGCAGCCTGGAATTTTCAGATATGTTCAATCCCCCGGGAGAACATTACTTCAAGTATATTCCAAAATTTGAACATATCTTGATTGAGGTCCCGGAAATTAATAAGCAGGTAACAGTTTAGCCATTTGCATGAGGCACGGGGACTGGCTCTTCCGTCACCCACTTGGCAATCCAACAGGCATTCAGCTTCAAAAATTCAGCTCAAGTGGGTGACGGGGTGCCTGTCCCCTGCGCCCTTAAAAAGGGCTAAACTGTTACTCTTCTTCTTTGTCTTACAAGTAGTGATACATGCTTAAATTACTCAGAAAAAAAACCAGGCAGGCGAAGGTTTCAGACAAACCAATTGTCTTCCCTGACACCTGCCTGTTTCTTTCCTATCTCCTGATCCCTTCTTGCTCTGCCCCGACTTGGGGGGGATTGAAATTTGCCTGTCATTGTACTGGCCGGTCACCATCGCGTGTACTGGCTGGCCATTTTGCGTGGAATACACAACCTGATTGTGATAATCCAAAACTGACCAGGCAGCCCGGGGTGTGGTCATCAATATTTGCCCATCTCCAGCACCCCCTTCACCCTTCATGGACAGAACAATTCCCTGAATTTTCACCAGCCTTCTGGTTTCTGTCTCCCGCACAGAGGCAGTTTCTGAAATCTTTTTTCATCCGAATATAATTTTTTTTGAAAAAAATTGTCTCAGTTCCGTTATTATTTTTCAGAAGGTACAAAAACAAAAGGAAGGATATTAATGCGAAGGGACAGATTCCAGGCAATATCCAGACGGGTTGCTGGAAGTCCGGAGCATATTTCCTGATAGGTGCAGATTTTTTATCCTGTCCACTGACAAAACTAAGTGCTGATGATTTTCAGCTGGATCATTTCAAACCATGGTACCAACCAGCTTATATCCTGAACTGGAAATTACAACTTTCGGCATAGACATGACCCTTGCAGATAAAATGCCTTTATCGTTTTATACAGGCTCTACCTGGAGGGGGGTTGTTGGCTGGGAGATGAAGAGGCTTTCCTGTCTTTATCATGTTTCAGAAGACTGCCAGGGATGCCAGCTCAGCCAGGACTGTCCATATTATATACTTTTTGAAAAACGGACCAGTATTCCAGGTATTTTCAATTCACCACGTGGGTATGTGCTATTTGTTCCTGAACGCGGAAATGAAAACAGCATTCAGCTCAGAATAACCCTGATGGGGTATTGCTGCAGGTTTATGCCCGCGCTGCTCCAGTCTCTGGCAAGAGCGCAGGATAAGGGCCTGGGCAGAAACAGGATTAATTTTTCAATTAGAGGAATATCAGAAGATACTCCTGAAGAAGTTAACTGCATTGATCCAGGTCAGGATATCCTTGCTCAGTTTAAGGGTCCATTTAATGTAAAAGCCTGGCTGGCTGACATAAATGACAGCCCATCAGGGTATCATCTGCATCTTCCAACTCCCATGAGGCTCAGACAAAAAGGGAAATACCTGTCTGATCTCGATTTGAAATTTATGTTTCTGACTCTGGTCAAAAGGCTGGAAGCACTGGCCTGTATATACTCTGACGGGCAGCCTCTGGGCAAGGAGAGATGGCTTGAGACCCGGGACTATTTCGCAAGCCTGGATGATCTTGATGTCATTGAAAAGGATATTCTGAACCAGGATAAAGGGATATGGAAAAAACTGCGCTGGGATGACTATGCCCGTTTTTCCAATCGTCAGAAGAAGAAAGTGCCCATGGGAGGCCTCACTGGCGAGTGCTTCTGCAAATGTGATCTCCCGGGGCTGGGGAAATGGATAAAGTGTGCAGAATTGCTTCATGTAGGCAAAGGCGCTTCCATGGGGCTGGGCAGAATTCAAAAATTAGAGCAGCCAGAAGCATTGATTTAATTGGGGATATGCCTTTGATGTGAAAAATCGCAAGAGTTCAGCCATTGGCATGCGGCGCTGCTTCCTGCGCTGAGGCATACAGCCCGGAAGGGCATTGTCTCTCTTAGTGCTTGTTTTTCCGTAAGCATTCAGGGGATGAAGGTTTGCGGTCCGCTCCGGCTTGGGCACTGTCCGGCACCCACTTGAGTGGATATTTCCAGGTATGAGTTGTTACTGACAACTCAAGTGGGTGCCGGACTGTCCCCAAGCCGGGCAACTCCCTGAATGGTTACGTTTTTCCAGGTCTTTTTCGTACATCAACCAGAAAAAAGCCCTGGGGTGCCCTGCTTTCCTTAAAAAGGGCTGAACCGTTGCCGAAATATATCATTTTTTATCTGAAAAGGGAACTCAGGAGGAAAAAGTGGCCAGGAAGCTGATTTCATTCTTAGGTGTAGGGGGCTATGATACAGTCAATTATTATTTTGAAACTGAAAATAAAAGACTTGATTACAGCACCCCCTTTATTCAGTTGGCCCTGACTCATTTTTTTCAGCCGGACGAGGCTGTGATATTGCTTACCAGTCAGGCTGAAAGCATGAACTGGCTGGGTAATAAAGAGCAAAGAGGGGACAAGCTTTATCCTGACATGGGCTTAAAGGAAGCTGCTGCGAGGTATTTTCCTCAAACTCGGTTTACCCCGCTCTCAATTCCTGCAGGGCAGGGGGAAAATGAAATCTGGGATATTTTTGAAATAGTAAATTCTGTGCTTGAACCCAAAGATTCAATCATCTTTGACATCACTCATTCTTTTCGTTCCATTCCAGTAATAGGGCTGGCCTGCCTGCAGTATGCCCGTTCATTGAAAGGCATTGGCATAGAGGGCATCTATTACGGCAATTGGGAAGCCAGGGACAGCGGGGAGAAGTACCCCTCTGCACCAGTGGAGGACGTTACCCCTTTTCTGACCCTGATGGACTGGAGCCACGCAGTTCAGGTTTTTCAACGTCATGGCCAGGTTGAAGCTTTGACAGACCTGCTTGAGGAAGAAGTGCTTCCCAGGAAAAAGGCTTCCAGAGGCCGGGACAAGGAAGCAAAGCTTCTGGATGGCTTGCGTCTGCTTCTCAAAAAGAGCCACTCCAATATTTCCACCTGCAGGGGCGGAGAAATTTATCAAAGCAATGCCTGGCAGACTGCCCAGGCAATTATTGAAGACCTGGCCCAAACTCCAAATACAGTCTCAGCTTTCTATCCTCTGCTGGATATGATCCAGTCAAAGCTTGAGCAGTTAAAGGGGCCTGAAGGAAATTTAAGCCCGGAAGCCAGAAAAGGATTGGGGGCTGTTCAATGGTGTCTGGAGCATGGACTGGTGCAGCAGGCCTACACACTGCTTCAGGAAAGCCTGATAACTCTTTTTTGTCAGAAAAGCGGCCTTGATTATCATGGGAAAAAGGACAGAGAGCTGGCAGCGCAGGGTCTTTCATGGACTGTCCAGAAAAGGCCTGAAGAAGAGTGGAAGGGTGAGGCATCTAAAAGACCTGAAAAAATCAAGGAAATCCAAGCCATGGCTGATGAACAGATTTTCAGGGTTTATGACAGAATTACTCAGAACAGAAATAACATAAACCATGCCGGAACAGTCGATTGTTTTAAAGCTGACAAGCTTGCCAAGGATATACATAACTTTTTCAATGACCTTCTGAACTATTTTCAAAAATAAGTCCAGACTATGAGCAGAGTAAAAATCAATGTTCCTGAGCTGTTTGCTGAGGACCGAACCGCCAAGCTGTCCAGACTTGAGGAATACAAGTCCAGGTGTCTTGAACTTTCAGGCCATGGCACAGATGTGGTTATGACCGGACCCGGCCCCATCTGGCTTTACCTGAGTCTTGCCCATGTTCTGCACGGCAGGGTCAGGTCTCTGAGCTACCTCTCTCCTGTGACCGGAGAAGTGCTGATCTTTGATCATAATCCGTTTTGAAGCACAGTGTGCTTAGAGTCCAGGTAAGCATTCAGGGGACCTCGGTGGAGATTACTGGCACCAGGCCCTGGGGACTGTCCCCAGGACGGTTTCAGCATCTCCCTGAATGCTTACCACTTCAAAAAGGTTTTTTTGCATTCGCAGGAGCCTTCAGCAGCACCCCTTCCCTGGACTGGGAGCCTTGCTGGCTGTTTCGGTAAAAACAAGGAGCTATGGAGATGTTTTTTGCTGAATAATTGCCTGAACAATATTTTTTACAGATCCATATTTTTTTTGCAAAACAAGGATAATACACCGTAATATATTTATATGCAAACGACAGTATCAATTATGGCTAAAAAGGTGAAGAAATGGAACAGACCCAGAGAGATCTGATAGTGCTGGCGGGCATTCTGCACGACATTGGAAAGCTTCTTGAGCGGGGAGAGGTTTTTTCCGAATCAAGAAAAGATGAAACATGCCTGGGATTTTGTCCAAAAGACAGGCAGCGCGGTTATCATACCCATCTTCATTGTACGCATACCAAAGTTTTCTGTGATGAGCTGGAGCAGAAGTTTGACTGCCTGAGATCCCTTGCTGACAAAGAGTGGAAAACATGGGCTGCTGCTCATCATCTGTGGGATGAACAGTCTTTTGGAGCAAAAGTTGTCCGTATTGCGGACAGGCTGTCCTCCAGTGAAAGAGAGGAAGGGCAGTTTTATTATAGAGGAATCAGTCAGAAAACATTGCTTGAGCCGGTTATTGAAAAGGTATTCCTTGAAAAAAATCAGGATAAACTGGCAACAAATTTCAGATATCCACTGACTAAATCCAGCAATGAAGAAGATAGTCTCTTTCCAAAGCACTGGAAAGATTTTCCTGGTGAGCTGGAGTACAGCAGTGATGCTCATAAGGGATTCAGCGATCCCGGGAAATGGAAGCATATGCTCAGCAAGGATTCATTAAAAAATCAATATTATTCACTCTGCAAAGATTTTTTAAAAGATATTGATGATCTTTCTGAAAAATGCCCGGAAATATCCCTGAGGAATCTGACAATTTCCATTGCATCAATTTTAGAAAAATACACTGCTAATATCCCGTCAGCTACCAATGTGAGGCATCCTGATATTAGCCTGTATGACCATATGCGCACCACTGCATCAATTGCCCAGGCTTTGTGGATTGAGCAGAAACATCGGGACAGTCAGTTAGAAGGCCTTGAATCAGACAGGGATCCCAAATGGGTTCTTGCCTGCGGGGATTTCTCCGGGATTCAGAAGTTCATTTACAACCTGACAAACCAGGGTGCAGCCAAAGGGCTCAGGGGCAGATCGTATTACGTACAGATGTTCTGCACCCTGTCTTCCAGGTATATTCGGAGAAGGCTGGGGCTTAATCCAGCAGCTCTGCTGTATGATTCAGGAGGAAAGTTTTATATCCTTCTGCCGGCCTGCCAGAAACAGGAACTCTATCAGGCCAGACAGGAAATCAATGCCTGGCTTCTGGAAAAGTTTGAAGGCTCCATCTACCTTGGCCTTGGTACAGCACAGGTCACCGGGGAAATGTTTTTCCAGGGCAGAATGCATACTGCCTGGAAAGAAGCTGCTGAAAATCTTGAAAAAGACAGATCCAGAAAGTTCAGTGAGTTTCTGCTGAGCTCAGAATTTTTTGAGCCCAGAACAGAATATAATCCCGCAGCAAGCTGCCCGGTGTGCGGCTCCAGGATGGTCAGTAAGAGTCAAAAATGCACTCTTTGTGAAAATCTTGAAAATCTGGGCATGTGGTTGAGAGATACTGAAGCGGTATTGACTCTGTGGGATAATGATACAGCAGAGAAAACTGCTTCACTGCTCAATACCAGAAAAGTATTAAGTTTTGATGGCTTAAAAGCGTTTGTTGTCCTTTTAAATGCAAAAGAGATGGCCTCTTTGCCCTATATCAAGGCCAGAGATGCTGAATGCGTTTTTCTCAATGAAGCAGGTCAAAAAAGCATTGTGGATCTTGCACTGCCCTCATCCGGTCTTGCATTGCAGTTTACTTACGTGGGTAAATGGAATCTTAGTCCAGGAGCGGATGGAGAGGATGTTTGGGACTTTACTCGATATGCTGAGGAATCAGAAGGTATAAAGCGCCTTGGAGTGCTGCGGATGGATGTAGACAATCTGGGCCTGATCTTTATGCAGGGCTTGAATTTTCCTCAGCGCAGCGCCGTGCAGGCAGAAGGGAAAGATGTTCCCGGGTGGGGTGATGTCATCATAAAAGACCAGCAGACAGTCCGGAAACCCATGGCTTCCATTTCCCGGATGACCACCCTTTCAAGGCAGCTAAAAAACTTTTTTTCAGGCTACCTGGTATATCTGCTCAAACAGGACAGCTTTGACAAATGCCAGATCATCTATTCAGGCGGGGATGATCTGTTTGTAATCGGTTCCTGGCATCAGCTCCCTGTGCTTGCGCAAACCATTCATGAAAAATTCAACGCTTTCTGCTGCGGTAATCCGGACATGGGTCTGTCAGGCGGAATTACCCTGCATCGCGGGAAGTATCCCATTTACAAGGCTGCTCAGCTGGCGGGCGAAGCAGAAAGTAGAGCCAAGTCTCTCAGAAGGGAATGGCTTGAAAAGGAGAAAATTAAAAAATCTGCTGTTTGCTTTCAAAACACACCAGTGCTCTGGGAGGACTGGAGTCTGGTCCAGAAGATCATTGAACTTTTGAATGAGGAATACAAATCCGGCAACAAGGGACTGTCGTCTTTTCTGAGGCAGATTACTGCTGGAAACAAAAACCTTGTCAGAAGATTTACAGCTGAAAACAGGCTTACTCCAAAACAGGCATGGGCGGAAATTGCCTTTTATCCCTGGCACTGGAGAACCAAATATCAGCTGAAAAGAAGATATCAGGACAACACCTCAAAAATTGAAAACTGGGGTGAGGTGCTTTTTGATCAGGGCAAGGCAGCCGGGATACGCTCTGCACGGGAAAAGGGAGCGGTTCTGCCTGTATTCTCCTGGCTGGAGCTGCCATTGACCATAGCAGATTATCTGCATCGATAACACAAGGAGGAATATTATGCCTGAATGCAGTTTCAAAGAACAGATTGATAAGGCAATTATCCACGGGGATGCCAAAGCCCTGGTGGATACGGCCCAGAGGATTGCCCAGCAAATGATCTCAAGAAATCACAATGGTAGGGTTTTGGATTCCAACTCAGTCTCCACTTCACAGATTAGAAATATTTACGGAGCGACAAAGAAAATTGACATGAGCCTGAATACTGAAAACTCTGCTGAAAAATATTCCAGTCTGCTCCTGCTCAAACCCAAAATGGCATATGCCAACGGCAGGCACAATAAAAACAATAATATTCCTGGCTTTGCCATTCTTGTATCGTGTCTGTCTCATGCCATTGACAGGGTAGAAGGCGAATACCACAGAATGAAAAACTTTTTTAATTTTTTTGAAGCCATCCTGGCGTACCATAAAGCTGAGGGGGGGAAATAACCATGAATGAACAGGCTTTTGTTTTCCAGTCAAGAATCTTTATTAAAGGCGTAATTCATACTCTGACCGGCCTGCATATCGGCGGGAATTCCACGGAAATGGGCATTGGCGGCGCTGATTCCATAGTTATCCGGGACCCAATGACCAACCAGCCCCTGATCCCAGGTTCATCACTGAGGGGAAAGATGCGCTCCCTGGCTGAAAAGTGCCGCAATGAATTTGATTTTGTTCAATCCAATGGGAAGCTCAAAGGCAACCCAGGGAAAAAACCGGAAAATATAACCACAAGGCTTTTTGGGGTATCTGCAGGTGAAAAAGAAGCCACCATTCCTCAGAGGCTCATTGTCCGGGATGCAGCACTGATTAATGTTCAGGCTCTGGAAAATGCCAGAAATACAGATATGCCCATGACTGAGGTGAAAACAGAGGTAGCCATTGACCGGGTCACATCCAGTGCAAATCCCAGGCAGATTGAACGTGTTCCTGCCGGGGCTGAATTTGCATTTGAACTGGTGCTGAATCTGTATGGAGAGGATGATCAGCAGGAGTACCTCCCTCTGGTTTTTGAAAGCATGGAGCTTCTCCAGGACGATTACCTTGGCGGGCACGGCGCACGGGGATATGGCAGGGTCAAGTTTGCAATAGAGGAACTGTTGGTTAAAACTGCTGAAGACTATCAGCAAAACAGCCCGGCCCGGAAGCTGGATTTTAGTATTCCGGATTCTCTAAAAGCATCGTAGGAGAAATCATGCCTGCATATAAGCTCAAGTTTTTATCATCTCTGCATGTGGATTCCAAAGGAGCAGGCAGCCCGGAGACAGCTCAGGAATTTGTGCATTCTGATACGCTGTCTGCTGCAGTCTGCACATGCTGGGCAAAACTTTACCCTGATACAGACCAGGAGTTCTTTGCCAGGCCCGGGTTTACTGTTTCTTCAGCGTTTCCCTGCATCCGGGATATCCTATTTTTCCCTGTTCCAAAATTCAGGATCTGGCAGGAAGTCGATCTTTCAGAACAGAAAGAATTGAAAAAAATCAGATGGATTTCCAAGTCAGTCCTGGAAACAGTCCTGCAAGGCAAGAGTGTAGACTCAAGGCAGGTACGTACAGCCGGGCAGTTTGCCTGCAACAATGAAGAATTTTCCAGGATTGATGATATTTTAAAAATCAGCCCCTGGAAAATAATTGAGAGACAGAGGGTAAGCGTAGACAGGGTCGCAGGACAGAGTGATGCGGGGACTTTCTTTTTTGCCCAACACCACTTTCATCCGGACTGCGGTCTGTTTTTTCTTGCCAGTTCGTCTGATCCTGCAAGATTTGATGCTGTTATTAATTTTCTGGGCGATTCAGTGCTTGGTGCTGACAGATCCAGCGGTCAGGGCCATTTCAAGCTTGAGGACAAGATGGAGCCTGAAATAAAACCCCCTGACAGATATGCCGGAAACCTGGTTTTGTCTCTCTATAACCGGGGAACTGAGGATGACCTGCCTGAGCAGACAGAGTCCTGCGCCTACAACATCATCAACAGATCCGGCTGGATTGCTGAATCAAGTGCAGGCAGGCCCCCCATCAGAGTTTTTGAAGAAGGCAGTTTTTTTTCAGGCCGGCCTGTGGGCAGGATTGTATCTTTGATAGATGAAAAATTGATGGACAAATACAGTTTGCCCCTGAAGCATCCTGTTTTCAGGGATTTCCGGGCTTTTTCCCTTCCATGCGCAGAACCTTCCTGGATCAAGGGGGTGAATTAATGCTATACCCGAATAAATATGAAACCTGGACTGTAAGCCTTATTACCCCGCTTCACATCGGAACAGGAGATACCCTGGAAAAGGGGATTGATTTTATTCAGGAAAAAGGAAGACTCCAGGTCATTGATCCGGAACAGACCTTTGCCCAGCTGGCGGATAATCCTTCTGCCCTGAAAGAATCAGGAACTGCGGGTTTCAACTGGAATGAGTTCAGCAGGCAATATAGAATCCAGCCTGTTGAAAGCTACTCCATGACAGTTAACGGAACCGGTACTCCCCAAACAATTCGCAGGTTTATCAAGGACGCCTTTGACAGGCCGTATCTGCCTGGCAGCTCCCTTAAAGGATCTTTGCGCACTGTTTTTTTAACCAGAATGGCAGCACAATCCAATCAGAGGGCGTTTCTCAAAGACAGCAAAAAATGGGCTGATCAGTACCTGGACAACCTTGCCGGAGCCACCCCGCATAAAGATTTTCTGCGCGGATTGCATATAAGCGATACTGTTTCCCTGAACCATTCTGAATCAGGGATCTGCACCAGGGAGATTAAATTCTTAAATTTAATTTCTCCGGATAAAGCCAGGTGGAAAAGCATTCCTCAAAAGAAGAATTTAGATGATTTCAGAAATGCCGCCGGGGTCTTTGTTGAAACCCTGGAGCCTGAAACCATCTTGATGGCGTCCATGTCCATTGACGGTTATCTTGCAGACCCAAGAAAAAGGCAAGAAGCTGGTCTTCCTTTCTTTAATCCGGCTTTTGACTTTGATGAAACCTGTAAAATGATCAGGGAACACAGTCAGAATATTGCCCGGCAGGAAAAAGAGTTTTTCTCCAGGTACAGCCCTGAAGGAAGAGGGGCTGCTCGATTTTACCAAGATCTTTTAAAGCAGATAGAATCTATTCCTCCCGGCAAAGGTTTTATTGCCAGGATTGCCTGGGGAAGCGGATGGCTTGGAATGACCGGCAACTGGCTGAGCCGGGATCTTCTCAGGAGGGCCAGGCAAAAATTCAGGATGGGCCGGGATAACATGCCTTTTCCCAAAACACGCAGGCTTGCTCTTGATAAAGAGGGCAGTCCTTCCGTCCCCCTTGGCTGGATAAAAGTAACCAGACATGCTGACAGGTCATTTCAAACTGCGGCTGAAAAACCGGCCCGGCAGACGTCTTCTAAGCCGGTGTCAGAAATAGAAACCAGAGCTGTTTCAGCCCCTGGTCTGCAGCAGCAGGCAGCCCGTTCCCCGGAGGAAATCAAAGCTGATATCCTCAAAGAGTTTCAAAGCATTGTGGGGCAGGCTGGTTCTGGTCTGAGCGGTTCCATTGATGAATACATCAACCGGATTAAGATCCAGGAGGATGAAGAACTGAAGGGCCTTATGTCTGATTATCTGCTGAAGGCAGCTAAAGGTTTGGGTAAAGCATATAAAAATGCCAGGAAGAATAACAAGCAATGGATCCAAAAACTTGATGCCATTGTCAAAGAAACAGGGAAGCGGTAGAAGACGGTCCGTAAAACTCCGTCAGAAGATACTGAGATATGGCATTTTTTCCTCGATGATAGAAACTGGCATCTGGAAAACATAAACATTACCTTCATCGAGGAGGTCATCATGTTCTTCCTTGAAACCCTGGCCCTGGCCGTGATTTTATATGTATTGTGGACTGCTTTTTTCGAAAAATAAAATTTTCGGTAACAGTTTAGCCATTTGCATGAGGCACGGGGACTGGCACCCCAGCGCTTGTTTTTTCTAACTCTGTGTATACATCAATCGAAAAACAAGCGCTGGGGTGCCTGTCCCCTGCGCCCTTAAAAAGGGCTAAACTGTTACAATGTTCGGTTTTCCCAATGCTTTTGCAACAAGTCGCGAAAAAAAGGCTCTTCCACGTTTGATGTGGAATTTAATTTTGGTTCCTCGACTTGTATGCATTCAGGGGGCCTCGGTGGAGATTACCGGCACCAGGGCTTGGGGACTGTCCCCAAGCCGGGCAACCCCCTGAATGGCTACATTTTGTGCTTGTCCGGTTAAGCAGCTCGGTCCGAGCTCCCAAAGGGGTTTAGCTGGCGAGGCCGAACGTCTTTTTTTTTGACTCTCATTCCGGAATAGTTTAGCAATTTTCGGAAAGATGGTCCGAAAAAGGGTGGTGCTGAAATGTATAAAACCCGCCAAATATTTGCCAGCCTGGAAAAACAAAGTAAAAATCGAAAAATTACGCTGCTTATTGGAGCCAGACAGGTCGGCAAGTGCATGTGACTACAGACTATACGGGCTCAGACCGAGTTAAGCCCTTGATTCAAAACAGCAAATGCCTCAACTTTTATTATTTTTCAGCCTTAGAATGATGATTTCGCCCTCAAAAAGGTCGTTCTAAGGTCAGGGTTTCTTAAAACTGACTTTGCTGCCAATGCCAGGAGCCAATCGTAACTTGCTTTCAGATAATTTTTACCTTGCATGGAGGATAACTTTATGCTTATTGTTACCCTGCAGAAGAGGTAAAAATGGATTTCAAAGAAATATTCAAGCGGCTTATACTTGATGCTCAGCAGGCAGAGCAGCCTCGCATTCTGCCCAGGACCTACTGTTTTCCTCAGGTCAGGGGCAAGGTCACTGCCCTGACCGGGCCAAGGCGCAGCGGAAAGACGTTTCTGTTTCAAGCCATGATCCAGGGCCTGCTCCAACAAGGCATTGAACCAAAAGATATCATCAGTATCAATCTGGAAGACAGTCGGCTTTTCGGCCTGGAGGCCCCGGGAATGGAATCTATGCTTCAGGCCTACTTTGAAATGTGGCCCGAGAACAAGGACCGGGATGTTTATCTTTTTCTGGATGAAGTGCAGGCAGTGCCTGGCTGGGACAGTTTTGTGCGCAGGGTGCTGGATTCTGAACGTATGTACGTGTTTGTGACCGGCTCATCTTCATCCATGCTTGACCGGGAACTGTCCACTTCCCTGCGGGGAAGGACCTTGAGCTTTCGGGTAATGCCTCTGTCTCTTCCGGAATATGGTCTGTTCCACGACATTGACCTGTCTGATGTCTTTTCCAGCCGGGCTGCTGCCGGATGGGGGAACCGGCAGGACCGGTACATGCGTTACGGCGGGTTCCCCGAGATAGTGTATATGCCTGAAAGTCTGAAGAGGCGCACTCTGCGCGATTATCTTGACCTTATGCTTTACCGGGACATTGTGGAGCGCTTTGACGTGAAAAACACCACCCTTTTCAGACACGTCCTGAACATCTTGCTTTATAACATGTCCAGCCTGGTATCAGTGAACAGGATTTTCAACACCCTTAAAAGCCAGGGACATGCTCTGTCCAGAGATACTCTGTATGATTATTTCAGCTACCTGGAAGAAGCCATGCTCTTTTATTTTGTGCCTCTCAGAAGTGCATCCGTCAGAAAGCGCCAGATTAACCCCAGAAAGGTTTATGTTCTGGATCAGGGGTTTTTCTGGATGTCCTCACCCGGGCTGACCCGAGATCAGGGCCGGATACTTGAAAACATGGTATTTATTGAGCTTGTCCGGCAGGAAAACAGGATGATGTATCTCAAGGGGCGGCAGGAAACAGACTTTCTGGCTGTGTCGCCTGACGGGCGCAGACAGTTGATTCAAGTCTGCCTGGATATGTCCCGTCAGGCAACCAGGGAACGCGAACTGAGCGCCTTGGTCATGGCCATGGAAGAGGAGGGCGTTGACCAGGGACTGATCATCACCGCTTCAGAACAGGGCGAAACAATCATTGGCAACAAAAGGGTAGAGATACTGCCTTTCTGGAGATGGGCCCTTTCCAGGTATGACGCACCTTATGAGCCTGGATATACAGCCGGACGTCTTCCAGGGAGCATACTGTTTAGTGTCTGATAATCCGTGACATCTGCAGTTTAACGCGGGCTTTGCCCGCAACCCAGTGTTAAGAAAAGAGTTCTTAACCATAACTGTGACAGTCCGGCACCCACTTAAGCTGGGAGCATTACCCGTTTGTAAATGATTCAGATTTAGGTTCACTTTGGACATAAAA